>CAZWED010000013.1:0-20647 GCA_964632645.1 uncultured Ferrimonas sp.
ATACGTTGCCGTATACACACTTTCCAGGCGTGCTCCTTCAGCCACTCGGACACCTGACCTTTAAATTGTTTGCTTTACCGTGTTTTCCTCACGGCCACATTCTCGTTCGAGTTGTGGCTGAATCGCACGCCTAAGCGTGGCGATTTTGTCGGCCCTGCCTCCGAGCAGCCACTCGGACACCTGACCTTTTAATCGCTGTACCGGAACCGCTTGACGCTGTGCCCCGCTACGGGTTGCGCATATTAGGGGAGGTGGCGGAGTACGTCAACGGCTTTTTTCGCCCAGCGGTTTGTCTGCGCCTTTTTTCGCCACAAGGGTGTGTATCCAGTGATCCAGCTCCACTTTTTTTGCCTCTTTTGCCCCCTTGAGGGCCACACGGGCTTGTTTCGCCGCTTTGGCACAGCGCTCGTCGCAACGTTGTAGCCGTTTCAGCAGGGTCAACTGGCAACAGAGGTCATTGAAGTCGCCAAGCAAGGTCTGTCCGGTTTTCAGCTGGCTCACATCGGCATCGTCGCCACACAGGTTTTCAAGGTAGCGCCAGCGCTTGATCAGGATACGCAACCGATGCCATTGGCGTGTGCTGTTTTGCGACTGAAGGCGTTGGCACTGGCGCTCGATCTTCGCCACCAGGGCGCTGCGAACCCGAGCGGTCTCCTGCACCAGGCTGCGGTCGCTTTCGGGCCAGCTCAGCTGCAGCAATTCATGCACCAGCGCCCGCTCTCGCTCCTGCGCCTGGCTTGCGGTAACAAACGCCTGATAGGCGTCTCGCCTCAACGCCGCCACCCTGTCTTTAAGCGGGCCGTCCGCCAGTGTTGGCCAGAACACGTCGAGATCCCGGGCCAGATTGGCGATGGCAGCCTGTTCGCTCAGCGAGCTGGCGATGGCGGCGGCGGGCGTCCCGTCCAACGAGGCTCGATAGAGGGTCAACAAACTTCGGGCTCGACGCAGGCTGACGCGGTATTGATGCAACGCTTCCGGGTCGCCTTCCACATCCACGGCCTGCAGCATCTGCTGCGCCCGGGCGTATTGCTCTGCCACCCGAACCCGAATCCCGTCGCACAGGGCCGTCATCATCACCTCATAAAAAAACGCCGAACAATTCGGCGTTTTTCAGTATAGCGTCGGCTTAAGCGTTGCCTTTGACCTTGAGCCGCAGTTCCGCGGCAAAATCGAGCATGCGGTTGAGCGGAATCATCGCTTTTTCCGCCAGCTCGGCATCCACGAACACTTCGTGCTCGGTTTTGTCTTCGGCGGTCAGCGCTTTCTCAATCGCCTCAAGGCCGTTCATCGCCATCCAGGGGCAGTGAGCGCAGCTGCGACAGGTGGCACCGTTACCGCCGGTGGGCGCTTCGATAAAGGTCTTTTCAGGGGAAAGCTGCTGCATCTTGTAGAAGATGCCCTTATCGGTTGCCACGATAAAGGTGTCGTTGGGCAGTTCCTGGCTGGCTTTGATCAGCTGGGAGGTGGAACCCACGGCGTCGGCAATCTCCACAACGGCCTGCGGCGACTCCGGATGCACCAGGACGGCGGCCTCGGGGTGCTGCGCTTTCAGGTCGAACAGGGCCTTGGCCTTGAACTCGTCATGCACGACGCAGGCCCCTTGCCACATCAGCATCTCGGCACCGGTCTGCTTGGCAATGTAGCTGCCCAGATGACGGTCAGGCCCCCACAGGATCTTGTGCCCTTCGCTGTCGAGGTGCTCCACGATCTCAAGCGCGATGCTGGAGGTCACCACCCAGTCTGCGCGGGCTTTCACCGCAGCTGAGGTGTTGGCGTACACCACCACGGTGTGATCCGGGTGCGCATCGCAAAACGCGGTGAACTCGTCCACCGGACAACCAAGGTCGAGCGAACAAGTGGCGGCCAGAGTCGGCATCAGCACCCGCTTGTCCGGGGTCAGGGTCTTGGCGGTTTCCCCCATAAACCGAACACCGGCAACCACCAGGGTGGACGCGGGATGTTCTGCCCCGAACCGGGCCATCTCCAGAGAGTCGGCCACACAACCGCCGGTCTCTTCCGCCAGAGCCTGGATTTCGGGGTCGGTGTAGTAGTGCGCCACCAGCACCGCGTCCTTCTCCTTCAGCAGACGCTTAATGCGCTCACGGTACGCCTGCTTGGCCTCGTCGCTCAGCGGCGTCGGCTTGGGCGGGAACGGATAGTGCAGATCATCAACAACAGGGGCTTCAATCATTATGTCGGTTTCGAGGCTTCAACAACGTTCGTTCCGCCATTATACGAAAACCGGCCCCCGAGGTTAACCAGAGAGTGACGGCGCTCAAAGGCGCCGTCGGGTTTGCGATCAATGCCCCCGCAGGGCGTGCGGTTGGGCGAAGCCGCCGGACTGGAATCGCGCTTTATAAACCGCTTCCTGCACCTCCCGGTAATCCGACAGGTGACTGCCCAACTTCAGTTGCTGCACGCTGCGCAGGTTGTCCTGGGCGGTGGCGAAGTAGATGGGAGACGCGTCGATCGCCTTCATAAACAGGTGTTCCGCGTCATCCAGCTTGCCCTCCAGCATGGCGAAGTAGCCGATGTCGTTGTAGGCATCGGCTTCGGACATCACCCGACGAAACGCCTGGAAGGCCCGTTCGGTGTGGCCGTTTCGCACATACACCAGCCCCAGGTTGGTCCAGGCACGCTGAAAGTCCGGTTGCCGCTGGGTGGCTTGCTTCAGGTACATCTCGGCGCGGATCAGGTCCCCCGCCAGATAGTAGGAGTAGCCCAGGTTATTGAGCGCCTTGGCGTTGTGGGGCGCCTGGGTCAGCACCAGTCGATAGAGCGCCTGCGCCCCGTCGAAATCGCTGTTCAGGTCCCGCAGGATCCCCAGGGCCTGGTACGCCTGCAGGGGGGAATCGTCGTCCAGGGCATGCCAGGGCTGAGTGCCCTCTTCGCCAATCTGAACCTGGATGGCCGGGTCCGCCGCATAGAGGCGCTTCTGATCCAGCCGAATCGACTTGTCCAGGTAGGTACGGGCCTGAACGTTGTCGCCCAACGACAGGTGAACCAGCGCCAGCGACGTCATGGCGCCGATGTGGTCCGGTTGAGCCTTCAGCACGTCATGGAAGGCACTGATGGCGTGGCCACTCTCCCCGAGTTGCGCCTGGATCTGGCCAATCTGGTAGAGATAACGCACGTTGCCTGGCTCCGCTTCCAACAGCTCCAGATAGTGGCGAAGCGCCGCACGGTGCTGCCCCATCCGCTGCGCACTCAGAGCCTGCTGCTCCAGTTGGGCCAGATTGGGGCCCGGAGGCGCGGGCGGGGCAGATTGGCAGCCGCTCAGCACCAGAAGCACCAGAGCACTGAGCAGATACCGGCTTTTATAAGGTGTTGCCAGATGTGTGAACATAGCGCGTCCCTGTTCAGATTTTGTCCCAGACTTCCATGATTTTGATGACGGCGGGCCCAACCGCGACGATAAAGAAGGAGGGCCAGATGCAGGTCAGCATCGGGAAGATGATCTTGACCCCCAGCTTGGCGGCCAACTCCTCGGCGGCCTGAAGCCGCTTGTCCCGGTACTCCTCGGCGTACACCCTCAGGGTTTCGGCGATGCCGGTCCCGAGGCGCAGGCTCTGGGTGATGGCGCCGCTCAGTCCCCGGATGTCCTGCAACCCGGTACGTTCAGAAAACTCGTGCAGTGCGGTGGACAACTCGATGCCCGCCCGGCTCTTCTGGCACACCAGCAGCAGCTCTTCCGCCAGCTCCTTATGGCTGACCCGCAGCTCCACGCTGACCCGCTGCAACGCGCCCAACAGACCCTGGCCGGATTCACAGCACACCACCAGCAGGTCCAGCGCGTCGGGGAAGCCGTTGCGGATCTTCTTCATCCGGTGCGCCGCAAAGCGATCCAGGATAAAGCTGGGGATCAGCAGCGCCAGCCCCATCAACATCACAATGAGGTAGATCTGCAGGCCGGTTGAGAGGCCCGCCATCAGTTGCATGGAGATGACGGTGGCCACCCCCATAACCAACAGAAACAGCAGGCGTAACCCGTTGTACACCGCCAGGGCGTTATTGGAGTGGAATCCCGCGTGGATAAGGCGCTTTCGGCTGCCGGAGCCGTCATAGCTCAGGTGTTTGAGCAGTCCTTCCCGCACCCGCCCCTCATGCTCCAACGCGTCGTCAAAGCTGGGATTACCGACGGGGGCGGCAGCCCCGGCCTTCATCTCCCGAAGCCGCATTTTGGCCGGAGAATAAAGCCCGGCAAACAGCAGGCTGAGCGCCACGGCCAGTGTCACGCCCGCAGCCGCGGCGATGGCGTAAAACAGGTAGGTGGAGTGCTGTCGATCGTTCAGCAGCTCATTAATGACCCCAATGATGTAGTCCATGGTCACACCTCAATCTTGATCAGGCGGGAGATCCAGAAGATGCCTATCAGCATCCCGATTCCCGCGATGATCAGCAGCGTATTACCGACCTCCGTATCGGTCAGTTCCCTGGCGTAGGTAGGGCTCGACAGGTAGAGGTAACCGAACAGCGCCAGCGGCACACTCACCAGCACCCAGGCGGACATCCGCCCCTGGGCCGAAAACGTCTTCACCTGCCGCTGAAAGCGGAACCGCTTACGGATGATGCGGGACAGGTTCTCGATGTTTTCCGCCAGGTTGCCGCCGGTCTCTTTCTGCACCTGTACCGCCGTGGAGAAGGCCATTGCCGACACCGAGGGCACCCGCTCAATAAAGTGCAGCAGGGCCCGACGGGTGTCTTTGCCGTAGTTGATCTCGGCGAACATCAGCTTGAACTCGTAAGCGATGGGGCCGTCCATCTCTTCGTAGGTCAGCTTGATGGCGTCGGGAAAAGCATAACCGGCCTGGATGCCCCGGCGCAGGATGTCCAGCGCCTCGGGAAACTGCTCCTCGATCTTCTCCATCCGCTGGTTGAAATCCCGGTTCAGCTTGACGTTAAACAGCAGCAGCACAATGCCCCCGGTCAGCAACGCCAGGAACCATTCGTTACGCCAGATCCACACCGCAAAGGAGGCCACCACTGCGACAGTCAGAGCAATCATCAGGAACTGGTAGCCAAGCATCTTGTAGCCGGATTGCTGCAGCTTGAACGACAGGTCACTGACGAAGCCGTTGGCTTCCAGCGCCCGCCCCAGAACCGAGGCTTTCTTCAGGCGATTCTCCATCGCAATGGAGACTGAGGCGCCCTCCTCCCCCCGCTCCTGGGCGAGGCGATTCAGTCGCTCTTTGACCACCCGCGTATCGCCCCGCTTGGGTCGATACACCGGTATGAACAGCGCCTGTGACAGCAAAATGACCGCCACAAAGACGCAGGCCAGGAATGTGAGTTCAATGCTCATGGCGCCCTCCCTCAGATGATCTCGAAGCTCTGTCCTGAGCCGAACAAGCTGTGGGACAGGTTGATCCCCTTGCTGACCAGGTCATCGTAGAAGCGGGGAATCACGCCCGTCGCCTGGAACTCGCCCAGAATGTTGCCGTCCTTGTCCCGTCCGCGACGGCGGAACACAAACAGGTCAGACAGGGTGATCACCTCACCCTCCATGCCGGTGATCTCGGAGATGCTGACCACCCGGCGCTTGCCGTCCTCTTGCCGCTCCAGTTGCACCACCACGTTGATGGCCGACGCGATCTGGGTGCGGATGTTCTTCACCGGCATATCGAAACCGGCCATGCACACCATGTTTTCCAGTCGACTCAGGGCATCGCGGCAGGAGTTGGCGTGCAGCGTTGTCAGGGAACCTTCGTGGCCGGTGTTCATGGCGGTCAGCATGTCCAGCGCTTCGCCGCCCCGCACCTCGCCAATCACGATGCGATCCGGCCGCATCCGCAGGCTGTTTTTCACCAGATCCCGCTGATTCACCTCCCCTCGTCCCTCCAGGTTGGCGGGCCGCGATTCCAGACGCACCACATGGGGTTGCTGCAATTGCAGTTCGGCCGAGTCCTCAATGGTGATGATCCGCTCATCCTGCGGGATGTAGCCGGACAGCACGTTGAGCATGGTCGTCTTTCCACTGCCGGTACCGCCGGAGATCAGCACATTGAGCTTGCCCTGGACGATCCCTTTCAGCACTTCGTACATCTCGCGGGTTATCGCCTGGTAATCGATCAACTGCTCCGCCGTCAGCTTGTCCACGGTGAAGCGGCGGATCGACATGCTGGGCCCGTCCAACGCCAACGGGGGAATGATGGCGTTGACCCGGGAGCCGTCCTGCAATCGGGCATCCACCATCGGGCTGGACTCGTCCACCCGGCGTCCGACGCTGGAAACGATGCGATCGATGATGTTCATCAGGTGGCGATCATCGTGAAAGCGCATCGGCACCGACTCGAGCTTGCCGAAGCGCTCGACAAAGATGCTGCTGGCGCTGTTGATCAGAATGTCCGAGATGGTGCTGTCCGCCAGCAGCGGCTCCAGAGGCCCCAGTCCGAGCACTTCATCGTTGATCTGCTTGATGATCTTGTCTCTCGACACCAGGCTGATGGGGCGCGGGTTTTCGCTCAGTATCTGGTTACAGAGCCGGGCGATCTGCTGGCGCGCTTCCGCCTCTGGAATCACCTCCAGCTTAGAGACGTCCAGCATCTTGAGCAGTCGTTCATACAGGTCCTGCTTCACCTCGGCTTCCTGAGGCGACAGCAGTTGTTGGTGGAGCGAAAGTTCCGGTTTTGAAGCGTGTCCCATAACGTGGCCCCCGTTGAATTAGCGCCAGAGCTTGGCCCAGAACCCCGACGGCTTGGCGTCCTTGCCCTGGGGAATGAGTTGCTGACAAATTTGAATAATGTCTTGCGTCACCGGCTCTTTGGCGGCAAATCGGGATAACCGCTTGCCCTCATCCAGGCAGGTGTTCACCCGTTGAAAATCGTTGCGGACGGTAAAGATGGAGCTCAGCCCCGAGGTGGTTTTCGCGTCCGCCAGCGACACCACGTTTTTGCCGGGGGAGTATCGGTTGTACACCAGATGGATCCGCGACTTGCTGACCCCCAGTTCGTTGATCAGGTGATTGACGGTTGCCGTTGCACTGCGCAATGACGCCAGGCTGTCCTGGATCACCAGCAGAATGGCACTGGCCTCCATCAGGATGGGGTTGGCCCAGGTTTCCGGCCCGCGGGAGAGGTCCACCACCACGGCCTGGTAACGGCTGCGCAGCTTGAACATCAACTGGGGCAACTGCAGGTAACTGACGGAGGTTCTGTCCTGTTGGCTGAATGGGGCCGCCGGCAGCAGGTGCAGGTTCTCCATCTGGCTCATCATGCCTTCAAGCGCTGAATCGTCGAGCTCCTCGGCCTGGGCCAGAGCGTGGTGGAAGAAGTACTCCGGCTCAAGGTTAAGCAGGTGAGACTGCCCCGCCTGCACGTGGTCGCCATCCAGAAGCGCCACGTTGCACTGGGCGTCACGACAGGCAAACTGGTCGGCGATGGCGGCACTGAGGAAACTGGCGCCGCAGCCCCCTTTGCTGTTGAGCACCACAAAGGTGGGTGCCAGCGCTGTGGCATCCGCCACCGACTGGGCGATGTCGAACAGGGCCTGGTAAAGCTCCTCTTTCGCCCCCTGCAACGGCAGGTAGTCCCGCGCCCCGGCTTTCATCGCTTCCCGCATCAGGTCGGGCGAGAAGCGCTCCCCCACCACCAGCATGTATTCGCATTTCCCCGCGTAACTTTCCAGCATCTGCTGGGCCACCGCCGGTTCCGCCGGCAGTTGCAACACCAGCAGGCGGTTGGCCGGGAAGTAACTGGCGTCCACCTGGTTGGCGCTGACGTGGGTCAGTTTCACGTTGGGGACCGACACCAGCGTCTCCGCCAGTTGCCGCCCCTCCTCCTGCAATGAGGTGATCAACAGCGTCGGCAACAGCACCGGCAAACTTTTCTTCCGGCTCAGCCGCTCCAGCCGCTCGACGTTGTCCAGGTCCTGGAGAGCTGTGCCGCTTGATTTATAAGAGGTATTTGATGCGTTCATGGTCAGCCTCCAGTACTTCCACAGAAAGTCACCCCATTAGTGGTCTCTGGCGTGTTGGTGTTCGCGTATCGGGTTTGTCCCAGGCTCTCTGAGGGCATCAATGTCCTGAAAGCCGGTGAATTCAATTGGATAAACACGCCCGGAATGATCAGCTCGTGCTGATAGTTGGATACGGTGGCGCGCACCTGACGAACGTCAGGAATGCTTCCGGCAAGCGCGCCGGTTTCGGTCAGGTAGTCGACGTCCAGATTGTCGGCAACCAGGCCGGACACCAACTGCCTGCCGTTAAACAGGGCAAGGGTTTTCATGTCGTCGGTCGCTTCCATCGTCGTCCGGTCCGGTGTGCAGACCGCCGCCAGCCGGGCGGCACGACGGGAGACTTCGGTCAGGGCGTTGTAGCTGTACATCAGTCGGGCCACTTCCAGACAGGCGAACAGGATCACAAACACCACGGTTGCGACAATGGCGAACTCCACCACATACACCCCTTGCTGACGTCGTTTCATAGCGGCCTCATCGTCACGGTGGCGGTGATGTCCCAGCTCAGGTCAACCGCATCGCCAAAAAAGCCGGGAATGCTTTCGCCGAAAATGGGGGTCCAGTCGTAGGTGACCGACACCGTCGCCCGGTCCACGGCCAGCGGGTCGAGGGGGTCCCCCTCAATCAAATTGATGGTGACCCGGTCGGTGGTTAAGCCCCGCAGCAGCGGTGTGCCACCACTCAGTTGCCCGGTTACCGCCATATTGCGGACCTGGCTAGCCACCGCATCCGACACCCTCAGCGCGTTGTTGTCCCCCGGTGAGGTGTAACTCACCAGGTGGCGCGCCGCGTTGCGGGCCAGGCTGTTGAGCTGGTTGTACTGATAGAGCAGACGGCCAAACTCCCCGACGGCGTAAAACATCAGGAACAGGATCGGCAGCGCTATGGTGGCCTCAATTGCCGCAACCCCCCGCTGTCGGGCGCGGCGCGGCCGTTGCATCAGGTGGTGTCTCATCACTACGAATCCTCACTGAACGGGGCGTGGTACAACACGATGCGGTATGGCCCGGCGGTATTGTTCGGGGTTTCCGAAATGCCACCGGCGTCGTTGGTGCAGTCGCCAAGAAACTCACCGATCACGTAGGCGTCGTTGCCCTTCTGCAGCACTTCCTGCATCAGGTAGAAGCAGGCGAAGCCGACGAAGGGCAGGCTGTTCTGCCCGTTGTTGTTGCCGGTACCGCAATCCGCCACCACGATGGAAAATTCCCGCCGCAACGGGGCGCCAGCCGAACCCGCCCCCGAGTTGCGATTGAAGGCATTGCTGCCGTCTGAGGCGACCGGACAGCTGTGCCCATCAACGCTGTTGTACAGCCCGTTGTGGTAATAGCGGGGGTAGTTGTTGTCCATGTAGGTGTGGTAGTCGTCGGTCCCGTCCGGAATGGTGATGGGGGTACCGTCCTGGGCGGTGATGTTGCCGTCGCTGTCCACATCAAGGGGATCGCCCACGCAGGTATCAAAATCCTGGGGGTGGTCGGTGGCGTTCACCGGCCCCTGCCAGCGTCCCATCCGGGTATTCAGCCCCTGCGCTACCGGGCCGACGGTGTTGCCCGGCTCGGTTTCCACCTGCTCAGTGGCATTGGGGCCATCGTAGCCAAAGCAGAACTCATCCCTGGATGACTCGCCGGCCATCGCATCACGAATGTCCGCCGCCCCGGTGTTGTCCCCCAGCCGGATCAGCTGGAAATTACCGGGACCGATGGGCGAGTTCTGATCGCTGGAGATCTTCATCGCCATCATCTTGTTAAGCGGGTAGCCGAAGTTCTCGGCATTCAGGTCGTCGGCGCACACCATCATCGGCAGCAGGTCGGTGCTGCACTGGGGCGTGGAGGTACTGGGCCCGGCCACCGCAGACGCACTGATGCGCTTATCGAACCCCATCACCTGGGCGAAGAAGTTGTTCAGCTGCACGTCCGTTACCGTCACCCGCACGTACTGCGCCTCCGGGTCGGACACCGGAATAAAGGGGTCCGGCTGGTGGGAGAACTCCATGGTGATCTGGGCGCTGACGTCGTCCTGCGCGTAGTTAAACGCCCCCAGCGATACGCCCGCACTGAGTTCATTAAAGTCCTGGGCGCCCAGGGCACTGGTAAAGGTGCCCAGCCCCTCCATTCTGGCGGTCAGATGATCGTTACCCCGCTCGAGGCTGACCGCCCCGGAAAGGGCGGCCGCATCAACGGCGTTCTGCAGCCGGGCTTTATTGAGAAGCTGGTGGCCACCGTCCAGCGCCAGAGCCGCCATGGCCAGGATGGCAAACATGGCCACGGTGATCATGATGACGATCGCGCCCCTCTGTCTGCGACGACCCTTTCCCACCCTCCGGGCTGTGGTCATGACGTACCCCCTCATTCTGCCTAGTTACCGCTGCCCCGTCCGATCGAGAATCGGCTGAGGTTGCCCCGGGCCGACTTCGGCTCGTAAGCGGAGTTGCGATAGTTGTCCATCACCTTGGAGCCATACTGGCCATCCAGGTCATTGATCCGCCCCTCGTTGCGTCGGGCGGCATCCGGATCCAGAATCCCCATCTGCTTAAAACCGGCAGTGCTCTGTCCCAGGGCAAACTGCTCCATCACGTTGTTGCTCTGGCACCCTGCCAGCAACACCACGGCTAAACCGATCGCCAATCGCGTGTTCATAAGTTGCTCCTTTACAGGGTGTGGCCGTACTTGTTCTGGGTTCCACCACCATCCGCGGCCGGCTCAGGGACCGATTGCGCCGCCGAGGGGTTGTTGGGGTTGGTGTTGGGCTGCACATTCTCATCCCGCTTGGAAAGCCGTCCCATCAGGTAGAAGCCCAGGTCGGTGGGATCCACAAAGCCGTCGGTGGGCAGCACCAGTTTCTGACGATCAATTGGACGCACCAGACGCGGGGTAACCAGAATCACCAGTTCGGTTTCCCCGTTGCGGTACTCCTGGCTGGAGAACAACTGGCCCAACACCGGGATTTCGCCGAGGCCAGGCAGCTCATCCATGCTCTCACGCACGGTGTTGCTGAGCAGGCCGGCGATGGCGATGGTTTGTCCATCCCCCAGCTCAATGGTGGAGTTGGCGCTGCGCTTGGTGATGGAGGGCGTTACCAGTGCGGTGGTGGAGCCGTCGGGGATCACCCCAACCGCGTTGGCGTTGCTCAGCTCACTGACCAGCACATTCAGATTCAGGTTGATTCGCCCGGAATCCAGCACCGTGGGCACAAATTTCACCCCGACACCGAACTCTTTGTATTCGATGGTGGTGCCGTCCCGATCCGGTACCGGAATGGGGAACTCACCACCGGAGAGGAACTCCGCCATCTGGCCACTCATGGTGGTCAGGTTCGGCTCCGCCAGCACCCGGGCCAGTCCTTGCTGCTTGGCCACGTCCATGGCGAAATCAAACAGCACATCGCCGCTGACGTAGCTGCCGAAGATCCCCTTGTTGCCGATCAGGCATCGCCCCCCAGCAACCCGCCGATAAAGTCCGAGCTCTCGAACACCAGGGCGAAGTCGGAATCCAGGGTGCGGGCCAGCTCACGCTGCACTTCGGTCACCGTCACCTCCAGCATCACCTGGTGACCGCCGCCAATGCTCATCAGGTTCAGCACGGTACTGGTGTTGTCGGAGTTGTTGGCGGCCACGGCGTAACCCTGGGCCAGGTCCAGTGCCATGTTCATCCGCTCCAGGTTGGAGACCTGTCCGCCGATCACCAGTTGCCCCTGCGAGCTGTGCACTTCGATGGGCTCCTCCGGCAGGAAGCGGTGCAGCTTCTCTTTCAGCCCATTCAGGTCGTGGGTGATCTCGATGTCGATGATGTCCACCAGACGGTCGCGGTCGTTCCACACCATGATGTTGGTGCTGCCCAGTTGCCGGCCGAGGATGTACAACTCGGTGGGATTGATCAGGAGAATGTCGGCGATGGCCGGATTCCCCACAGACACCCGTGCCGCTGACTGATTCAGCGACATGGTCTTGGATTTGTAGATCGGGACCGGGAAGCTGTAGGGCACCATGCCCGCCTTGCCGCCAGCCAACAGGGTTGCCGGGAAACTGATCAGGGTCAGGAGCAGCAGTCCCATCAAGCCGTAACGCGGTACTGGCCAGGCCCCTTCCCTAAGTGTTGATAGCCAAGTTTTCATCGTTATCCGTCCTTTTGAGCCATGGTGGTGGACGCCGGGACGTTGGACCGCTCTCGTCCCACGGTAATGGTTTGCTGTTGCGTTCCCTTAATCACTTCAAAGCGCTTGCGCTGACTGACCGACGCCGGCATCGCCGCCACCGGGGCCACATCGGCTTCCGGTTCCGGCACAGACTCCGGCTCGGGGGTGGGACTGACCACCGCAACCTCGACGTTGTCATTGGGGTTACGCAGGGCCAACTGAATGTTGCCCCGGCTGCGGGCGCTCATCAGCACCTCGGCCTGCTCCAGCGTCACCTCCAGGGTGACCGCACGAACCAGTACCGGCTGATTGCTGTCCTGGTTGGCTTTCTGGTCCACCGCCAGCACCTTCAGATTGCTGAGGATCACCTCGGTGTCCGAAGACCAGTTACGGCTGGTACCGGTACGGTTGTTCAGAGTCACCAGGACATCCACCCGGTTGCCCGGCAACAGGAAGCCCGCGACCCCCACCACGTCGTTCACCCGGATGGTGACCGCCCGCATGTTGGGAGCGATCAGGCTGGCCAGTACGCTGCCCTCGCCCTTGGGTGCCAACTTCTGCCGGCTGAGGAAATCCCCCTCGATCAGCGGAAACTTGGTGACCATGCCGGCGACCGCTTCAAGATCGGTCAGGGTGCCTTCCGGTACCGCTTCCAAAGGCAGGGACTTCAGCACCAGGTGCTTCTCCTGCAGGATGGTGCCGGAGGGCACGCTGACCGCCATGCTGACCACCGAAATCCGGTTTTCATCCGGCGACACAGGCTGGCTTTGCTTCAGCCAGTTTTGGGCCAACAGCACCGCACCGATACCGAAGGCGATGGAGATCAGGACAAAGACCAATGAGCGCATAACTCAACTCCTCCCATAAAGCCGGTACCGCTGGCGATTTGGTGTAATAACCGGGTGATCGCTCACCCTTTGACGAAATAGAGATCCCACGCGTGCTTCAGCAACTCGCGTGTGATGACCGGGGACAGACCGCCAAACTGCACCTGGTCGGAAACGATGGAGAGCAGATCCCGCGGATGACAGGGCAACAGCGGTTTCTGCGACTCCGGATAGAGCCGCTCGAGCATCCAGTCGGTCAGGCCCGGTGCCGATTCCAACCCGAAGCTGTCGCAGTTCTGCTGCCAGATCTTCAGATAGGTGGTGCGGTCCAGCTGACCGAAATGAACCTTGTATCCCAGCCGCCGCAGAAACGCCTCGTCCACCAATTCGGCCGGCGCCAGGTTGGTGGAGAACAGCAGCAACTGCTCGAACGGCACCTCGAAGTGCTCGCCGCTGGGCAGGGAGAGAAAATCCCGGCCCTCTTCCAACGGCAGGATCCAGCGATTGAAGATCGCCTTGGGCGAGATGGTCTGACGGCCCAGGTCATCAATCAGCAGAATGCCGTTGTTGGCGGTCAGCCCGATCGGCGCACGAAAGGTGCGGCTGTTGCGATCAAAACTGACGTCCAGCATCGACAGGGTGAGTTCCCCCCCCACCATCAGCAGCGGTCGCCGGCAGCGATGCCAGCGCCCATCCACCGACTCCGCCACCAGATCCAGCCCTTCGCTGGCGTAACCGCCATTGACCTTGTGGTGGAAGTGAGGATCGAACACCTGGATGATGTGGTGCCCCACCGCCACGGCGTGGGGGATCAACACCTCATCCCGAAACAGACGGTTGAGTTGACGGCACAGGAAGGATTTTCCCGTCCCCGGCAACCCGTAAATCAACAGCGGGCGGGTGGAGTTCAACGCCGGCCCCAACTGATCAAGCAGGCCCGCCGGCACCACCACCTCCTTCATCCCTTCCGAGAACATCTCGCGGGTGATCTGGCGGTGGCGACTGGACTGCTGGCGGCACACCTCGTTGTACTGCGCCAGCGGCACCGGGGCCGGCCCGAGATAGCCACTGGTGGCAAACAGGTTCTGCGCCTGACGCCGCCCCTCGCCGCTCAGGCTGAAACGTTGCTGGCCGGCACTGCTCATCTGCCGATTCTCCACCAGGCCGGTTTCCTTACCCTCACTCAGCAGGCTCTGCACGATGCCGCCGCGCAACGCCAGTCGCTGACTGAGCTGCAGCAGGGTCAGGGCGTCACCGTCGTACAGGTGCTTCACCATCAGGTTGAGCAGCAGGCCCGGTTCCAGCCCGGTTTCGGTCAGGTCCGTGGGGTTACTGGCCACCGGTCGGGAGGGCGCCTGAGTCACGACCTCCGGTTCCACCGGCGATTTCGCGTTGGACGATTTCAAAAACATCCTCTTCTCCCCTAAAGCCCCGGCAGCGTCAGCCATTGAGTCAACACCCAGCCCATGGCCAGGGCGGGCGCGTAGGGCACCCGCATCGCGGCCGCCTCGCCCGCTTCAGGACGAAAATAGCTGCGGGTAAGCAGGCAGTGGTAATAGCGCTTGGCGGTTGCCGTCATCCCCTGCCAGCCCACCTGGCTGACCGCCAGCAGCGGCGCAATCAGGGCGCCACAGGCGATGCCCAGAGCCAGCACCCAGAGAGCCAGAACCGGCCCCATCAACGCCCCCATGCCGATCATCAGCTTGACGTCACCGGCACCAATAAACCGTTTGGCGTAAAGCGGTACCATCAACAAGCCTACGACCGCACCGGCCAATGCCAGGCCGAGGCCCGCCAAGCCGGAGGTGTAGAGGTGGAAGATCAGGCCGGTCGTCAGGGCCATCAGGGCCAGACCATTGGGGATCCGTTGGGTGCGCAGATCGCTGATCAACGCCAGGGCAAAACCCAGCAAAATCAAACCGCTCTGCAAGCTGTCTGTGGGGGTTACACCGCTCATAAGCCACCGTGCGTCAACGTCATACACTCTGTTTATCGTGGGCATCCCCGTAACGCACGGACCGCGAATACCCGACATTCGCTGAGAAGGCTTGCCGGCCAACGCCGACAAGCCCTTACTCAAGTGTTACGGCGCGTTACAATCCACGCCGTTTACCGCATCGTCCAAACACTCGATTTGAGCCGTGGCGCTATCGCCCAGTGCGATAAACGCGGCAACCATACCGCCCACCACCAGTCCACCGGCAATGGCGTATTCCACCGCAGTCAGACCGGACTCATCGTTCCAAAACTCAATCAATGCTTGCTTAACCATCTTCAACCTCCAAGGGTGACTGTCTATTTACAAAAACCTTCCGGACATCCGGTTGATACGTGGGAAGACTGCGCCACACACCCACTTCTCCTTAACCGTAGTTCAGAGTTAAGAAAGTTGCCCTGAAGAAAAACCGTTGACTCAGATCAAATTCAGCAGGGCGAGGCGAAGGTATAGAACCCGCAGTTATGTTTTGCTTACCCTTTGGTTATATGAATTTTGCATATCCTTGTTCTAATTCGATTTAATTCGTGGACCTGGGCCCGCTATCGCTCAACGGCGTGCCAATCCCATCGTTCGCCATCAAATGGGCCAATATCGCCGCTGCGGGAGAGAATGGGGTTCAGCCCATAAAGACGTGACCTTTTCCACCATCCGGCCTGCCCACTGCGGCCTTCACCAGCGGCGCCATAAAAACCAAGTAATAGAGTAGGATTTGAAACAAAGTGCGCGTTTCAAGGGGACAGCGAGGCGCATCCCCCCAGCGACAACGGGGTCCGATACCGAAGAAAAGTGGGGGTTTTGGGCGGTAGGCGCGTTTTTGCTAACGAACCCCGCCTGACTCAATAAGAACTGGCGGGTGACTTAGCCGGTTACCCAGCCGTAGATGTCTTCGGACAAAGACAGCCGATCATCCGGGCCGACCCACGCCGGCATGTACACCAGGTACACCGACACCCTGGAGCCAACCGCTGCGGTGACGGACTCAAACTGGTTCAGCGCCCGGGCCACCTGCTGCCGGCGCCCTTCCGATTCGTTTTCCAACAGATAATCCAGCACCTGCTGGTAATTGGCCACCCGCACGCAACCATGACTGAGTGCCCGCCGGGACCGACTGAACAGGGCCGGATTATTGGTGTCATGCAGGTAGATGGCGCGGCTTTGCGCCAGGTTAAACCGCACTTTGCCCAGTGGATTGTGGCGGCCAGGCTTCTGGCGCAGCTGGTAACGCCCCAGCACCTGACTGACGTTGTCCGCTGAAACCGCTTCCCAGGGCAGGCGGGCCTGTCCCCGTCCGATCCATTCAAACCCCTGGCGCTCGAGAGCAGCCGGGTCCTGCAGGTAGCCGGGGATCAGCTCCTCCCGGACGATGCTCATGGGCGGCGTCCAGCTGGGATTGAGGGTGACGCTACTGAACAGGCTGTTCATCCGCGGCGTCGGGTTGGCGGGGGAACCGACGATCACTGGCAGGGCCAGCTCCACCGACTCGCCATTGAGCACCAGCAGTTCGTAGCGGGGGATGTTCACCAGGATGGTGTAGCCCTCCAACCGATCGGGCAGCTGGTACCACTGACGCAGGGAGTATTGGATGGTGGCGATGCGATCCGCGCCGGAGGACTCCAGGTGGCGCCGGGTGGCGGCATCAAGTTGACCGGATACCGACAGGCCATTGTGGCGCTGATAGCGCTTCAACAACTCGGCAAAGGGGGGATCCCACACCGGTCGGTCCTGCAGCACCGGCGGCAGTGTCTCCCCCAGTCGCACCGCCATGGCCCGACGCAGTTGCGCCAGGTTGGCATGACTCTGACCCAGGCCCAGCGCCAGCAGAGGAGCCAGTTCCGGCACCGGCACCGCCTCCAGTTGACGCTCCCGCGCCAGCGATTGCCGTAACCGGGCAAAACTCCGGTAGTCCGGCGTCAGTTCATCGATAAGTTGCGGCAGGGTTGCCTGACGTTCCGCCTCGGCGAGGCGCTGCTGTGGCGGCGGGGCCGTCTCCCCCCTCAGGGTCTGACGCAGCTCGAGCAGGGCCACCGTGGCATCGGTGATCGCCCAATCCCGGGCGGCCGGGGATTCAAACGACCCCTCACGGAGCAGACCCAGATCCTGCAGCAGTTGTTGGTAGGCCGGGAGATGGTGCGCCAGCTGTGGGGTCAGCCAGCGCAGCGGGGGCGAAGCCGTCGTCGCATCCTGGGCCAGAACCGGCCAGCACAGCAAGGCAATGCATCCCCACAAGATCCTTCTCATCGTCACTCCTCCCCTAAAGTGACGAAAGTATAGTTAATTCAGACGGGTATCATGGGGAAGTGCGGGAGAAAAGTCCCAGACCGGTCAACTGACGCAACCAGGGGACCACGGTCAGGGTCAGCCCTGCCAGCAGCACCCACACGCCACTGCCCCCCTGCTCCACCAGCACCATGACCAGCCCCAGCACGTTCAGCACCGTCGCCACCATCATCAGCACCATGACGCCATCCTCGTTGAATAAGAATCGATTTCAAGCTAACGGTTGTTCACGTTTCGCTCAAGAAAAAAGTGAGAGCGGTTCAATGTAGTCCGATAAAAAAGGCCGGCTTACGCCGGCCTTTAGGAGGTTTTCTGTGGATCAGCTCATGGCCATCATCATGCTTTCCGGTTGCTCCAGGTACTGCTTCCAGAGGTTGCAGAAGCGGGCAATGGTGCCGCCGTCGATCACCCGGTGATCGCCGGACCAGCTCACCTGCATGATGGTGCGGGCCTCCACCTCGCCGCGCTCGTTGAAGCGTGGCAGGGTTTGCAGCTTGCCCAGCGCCACGATCGCCACTTCCGGCTTATTGATGATGGGGGTCGCTACCGTGCCACCCAAAGCCCCGATGTTGGAGATGGAGATGGTGCCCCCTTTGATGTCCGCCGGATCCACCCGGCCATCCCGGGCCGCCTGGGTCAGTCGGGTCACCTCGTTGGCCACCTCGACAATGCTGCGATGCTGCACCTGCTTGACGTTGGGCACAATCAGCCCCAGCTTGCCATCCACCGCCATGCCAATGTTGTGGTCGGCCACAAAGGTCTGCTCGGTGCCGTCGTCGTTGACCCGGCTGTTGAGCGCCGGGAACTCGCGCATCGCCAGGGAGAGCGCCTTAATAAAGAAAGGCATCAGGGTAAGTTTGACCCCCGCTTTGGCGTACTGCTCTTTCATCCGGGCCCGCAGGGCCACCAACTCGGTCAGATCCAACTCTTCGCAATAGGTGAAATGCGGGATGCTCTGTACCGACGCCATCATCTGTCTGGCCATCGCCGCCTTGATGCCGCGGATCGGTTCTACCCGGTCCTCCCCACTGGCCCGCAAAACCGGCGCCTGTACCGGCGACGCTGGCGTGTTGGGCTGGCCTGCCGGCGACGACACCGCCGCTGACGTCTCCCCGGCCAGGAAAGCGTGGATGTCTTCTTTCAGTACCCGACCACTTTTGCCGCTGCCCGGTACCTGGCTGAGATCCAGATCGTGCTCACGGGCCAGGCGACGCACCGCCGGACTGGCCAGGGCCTTGCCGGCGCGCTCGGGCGCCGCAGGGGTTGACGGTTCAACCATACGGGCCGGCGGCGTTGAGGCGGCCGGCGCCTGGGGCGCCGCGTCCGCCGCACTGACGGTCACCTCAAGGGCAAACAGCGGCTCATGCACCTTGGCCACCTGCCCTTTGCGGTAGTACAGGGTTTTGATGATGCCGGCTTCCTTGGCGGGGATCTGCACCAGCGCCTTGTCGGTCATCACGTCGCAGATGGGCTGGTCCTCCTCCACCGGATCGCCTTCCGCCACCAGCCAGTCCACCACCTCGCACTCAACGATCCCTTCGCCGATGTCCGGCAGGATGAAATCCCGCACTTCGGTGGTGGTGTCAGAGGTGTCGGCAACGGCAACAGAGTCGGGCTGGGGCGCATCGTCCGCGCCCCCTTCCAGCTGCACCTGGAACAGGGGTTCATGCACCTTGGCGATCTCCCCTTTCTGGTAGTAGAGCTTGGTCACGACGCCATCGTAGGGCGCGGGGATCTGAACCAGCGCCTTGTCGGTCATCACGTCCGCCACCGGCTGATCCTCCTTGATCACCTCCCCCTCGCTGACCAGCCAGTCCACCAGCTCACACTCCACAACCCCTTCGCCGATGTCCGGGAGGATAAAATCCTTGATCATGTCCGCTCCTTAGAAGTTCACCGAGGCCTTGATGGCTTCGAAAATCTTGTGCTCGTTGGCCATGTGTTCCTTCTCCAGCATCAGCGGATAGGGGGTATCCAGGCCACACACCCGGGCAATGGGTGACTCCAGGTACAGGAAGCAGCGTTCCTGAATCGTCGCGGAGATTTCACCGGCGAAGCCACCGGTAAGGGGCGCCTCGTGGGAGATAAGCAGTCGGCCGGTCTTCTCAACGGAAGCGGCAACGGTGTCCACGTCCCACGGCAGCAGGGTGCGCAGGTCGATCACTTCGCAGCTGATCCCCATCGCTTCGGCCCGTTTGGCCGCGTTTTCGATCAACTCCATCTGAGCACCCCACCCCAGCAGGGTGATGTCACTGCCCTCTTTGACCACTTCCGCCTTTGACAGCGGCAGCTGGTAATCCTCCTCGGGCACTTCACCAACCGAGGCGCGGTAGAGGCGCTTGGGCTCAAAGAACACCACCGGGTTGTCGTCGCGGATGGCGGCCAGCAGCAGTCCCTTGGCCTGGTGCGGGTTACGCGGTACCACCACCTTCAAACCCGGTGTTTGGGTGAAGTAGGCTTCCGGCGACTGGGAGTGGTAATGACCGCCGGCAATGCCGCCGCCGTAGGGGGTGCGGATGGTCAGCCCGCCCACATTGAACTCGTTGCCGGAGCGGTAACGGAACTTGGCGGACTCGTTCACGATCTGGTCGAAGGCCGGGAAGATGTAATCCGCAAACTGGATCTCCGCCACCGGCCGATGGCCCTGGGCCGCCAGACCGTTGGCAAATCCGATGATCCCCTGCTCCGTCAGCGGCGTGTTGAAGCAGCGGGCTTTGCCGTACTTGTCCTGCAGCTTGGCCGTGGCACGGAATACGCCGCCAAAGTGGCCCACGTCTTCACCGAAACACAGCACCCGCTTGTCGTCGGCCATGGCGATATCCAGCGCGTTGTTGATCGCCTGCAACAGATTCATTTGCGCCATTACTTGGCCTCCTTGCCAGCGGTCGCCGGGTAGTGTTCCGGATACAGCGCAATCTGCTCGCGCACGGCGTCAAGCTGCTCGGCCAGATGACGGGGCACCTCGTCGTAGACATCGGAAACCAGAGTATCCAGCGTCGGGGCTGGCACCTTCTCGGCCACCTTCACCGCCGCCAGCACCTCTTCACGGTAGGTTTGGTACAGCGCTTCGTCTTCCGCTTCGCTCCACCATCCCTTGTTGATCAGCCACAGTTTGTAGCGCAGCACCGGGTCGTGCTCACGCCACTTGGCCTCCTCTTCCCGGGAGCGGTAACCGGTCGGGTCATCGGAGCTGGAATGCGCCCCCAGTCGATAGGTCATCGCCTCAATCAGTACCGGGCAGTTTTCCGACAGGGCGATGGCCCGCGCCTGCTGGGTTGCCGCCAGCACCGCCAGCATGTCATTGCCGTCGACACGAAGGGTTTTGATGCCATAACCCACGCCACGGGGGGCAATGCCATCCCCGGCAAACTGTTCGTTGGCGGGTGTCGAAATGGCGTAGCCGTTGTTGCGGCAGAAGAAAATTACCGGCGCCTGATGCACCGCTGCCATATTGAGGCCGGCG
>CAZWED010000014.1:0-19763 GCA_964632645.1 uncultured Ferrimonas sp.
GGCATCCGCCAGGATGGTGGCCACGATCTGGGCACCGTGGGACGGCGGGTTGGAGTAGTTGGTGCGGATAACCCGCTTGATTTGCGACATGCCCCGCTCGGCGGCGTCGGCGTCGGCGGCCACCAGGGTCAGAGCACCAATGCGCTCATTGTAGAGACCGAAGTTCTTGGAAAAGGAGTTGGCGACCAGCAGCTCATCCAGCTGTTCGGCAAAGTGGCGAAGACCGGCGGCGTCGCTTTCAACGTCGTTGGCAAACCCCTGATAGGCGAAATCAAACAGCGGCAACCAGCCGTTGGCTTTGGCGCTCGCAGCCATCTCCTGCCATTGGGCAAAGCTGGGATCCACACCGGTCGGGTTGTGGCAGCAGCCATGCAGGATCACCACATCGTCGGCGCCCAGTGCATTGAGGTCGGCCATCAGGCCTGCGGCGTCCAGGCAACGGTTTGCCGCATCGTAGTAACGGTACTCCTTCACCTCCAGACCGGCACTTTCGAAGATGCCACGGTGGTTGGCCCAGGAGGGGTTGGAGATCCAGACGCGTTTACCCGGCAGGTTGCTGGCAATGAAGTCGGCGGCAATGCGCAGTGCGCCGGTACCGCCAGGTGCCTGGGCGGCACGGGCCCGCTTGGCGGTCATTACCGGGTGTTCGGCACCAAAAAGAAGAGACAGCACCTGCTCCCGATACTGGGGGTGGCCATCAATGCTCAGGTAGCCCTTGGTGGCTTCCGTTTCCAGAATGCGCGCTTCGGCGTGTTTGACACAAGTGAGGATCGGGGTTTGGCCCGCTTCATCCTTGTAGACCCCAACGCCAAGGTTGATCTTGTTGTCGCGGGGATCGGCGCGAAACGCTTCGTTCAGGCCAAGGATCGGGTCAGCAGGAGCAAGTTCTATCTTTTCAAACATGGGCTTAAGGACTAACAGCTAGAGGAGGGTCGAGGGCCCGTTATACCATGCTCTCCGGGCGCTGTCAGCGGGTGGTTTGTGCTCGTCCCGTCATCTCGACAAAGCCCTGCCCGGTTTGCGATCCGCTGACCACCACCGGCCCCTCCCAGTAAACGATATCCAGGCGATTGCGCTGATCCGGCGAACGGGTCTGAATCGTCAGGGATATCGCGTGTTCTGGCAGAGACAGCCGCCACTGGGTCGGGTAGCGAATGCCATCCAGTTCCGACCAGGCAACGGCGTCCCAATCTATCACCTCATTCGTTAAGGTAATGACCTCTCTGGACGGCAAAATCAGGGAGCCATCACAGTGGTCTGCCCCTTCTGCGGCCGCCAGCAAACAGAACACCATCAGATTCCGGCCATCATCCAGTTGCAGTCCCATCCAGTCCCAGCCAACAAACCGCTCATCCAGCAGCGCCGACGACCATTCCCGATCCAGCCAGGCAGCGCCCTGCACTGGCCTCCAGCCCTGCCCTGCGTTGAGATGGCCCGTCACGGAAAGGCGCGGAAAGCTGTAGTAGTAGGACGCCAGGGCGCCATCGCCGCTTTTGTCGCTGAATCCCCGGTCGCCGTGCAGCACCAAGGGGCTGTCATCCAGCCGCAGTGCGACATTGAATCCGGATTCACCGGCCACCAGGTGCAGGGGCAGGAAGGGGGTCGATTCGCTTCGCAGCCACCAGTGGTCCAGACCGGCGACGAAGGGCGCCGCTTCAATCCGGGCCTGGGAGGCTCGTCCCATACGCTGCCAGGCCCGATGAACCCCTTGCGACTCGTGCATCAGGTGCGCCAGGTAGCCCTGGCCATCCCACCAGGCTGAGGCGGGTTGTTCGGGGCCGCGAAATCGAAACAGCGTCCATTGCAGGGCGTGGTGCTGGCCGAGATCATCGGTGAGGTTTGCCGTGACGTACCACCACTCCAGTCCATAGTCGTCGTGAGGCCCGTGATCCCGAGGAAACTGCAGCGGATAGCCGGGAACCACCGGCTTGCCTGTCGTCGGGGTCACAAACGCCGGTGTCACCGCCGGTCGGTCACAGCCCGTCAGCGACACCGCTGCCAGCAGGGCCAACGCCATCCTTCGAACCGTGGTTCGTGTCACAGGCTACCCTCCTCGGCCATCATGGCGGCCGGTGGCGTTTTCAGCTCTCTGGCGGTGGGCCATATCGCCAGTCCCAGCCCCCCAACCAGTGCCACCAACAAATAGAGCCACCACTGCCCGCTCAACGGCGAGACCGCCATAGTCCAGCCAAAGCTTAACGGGTTCACCAGACTCAGCAGCTGGTATCCCAGGATCTGCCCGCCGACGGTGCCGATCAGCAGGATCGCCAGCAACAACGCCGACACCTGCCACAGCCTGGCTCCAAGCAGCTGCCGCGGCGTCACCCCCATCGCCAGCAACACCCCGTGGTCGTGACGCCAGAGCCGGCTGGCCGAGGCAATGCTGGCCAACCAACTGACAAAGCCCACCAACAGCGTCAGGGAAGCCAGTGCGTCGGTGATCGCAAAAGTTCGGGAAAACAGGGTCAGCGCCAGTTGTCGCAGTGCCCCCTGAGGGCGGATCGCGCCATCGGGGATGCCAAGGTCGCTGAGGGCCTCCCGCAGCGCTTCAACCGAACCCGTGGTGGTGACCGCCAGCCCATCCAGTGGCACCGGCCCAAGTCGTGACTCCGCCTCGTCGCGCTGCAGCACCAACTGCGCCCCCGGGTTGCCGTAGTCGTACTGAACCGCCACCAACTGACAGGACAGCCGTCGTTGCCCACTGTCGACGGTCAACGTCTGCCCCAGCGCCAGGCCCGTTTTCAGGGCAAAGGGCTCATTAGCAATGCAACCGCCCTCGCCCATTGCGGCCCACCAGTCATCCACCGCGACTTTAAAGTGGGTAAAGGGCCAGGGGCGGTCGGTGGCTTCGTGAACCACCACCCTGACCGGCTCGCCATTGACCGTGCCGCTTCGGGTGCCGATGGTTTCCACGTAAACCGAGTCGGGCAAAGCCTTCAGTTTTGTCTGCCAGGCCTGCAGCGTTTGCGATGGCGCGCCGAGGTAGAAGTCCGCGAACAGGCGTTGGTTCAGGTGGTCCACCAACGCCACCTCAAACGATCCCACCATCACCCGGGTGGCGACGGCCATGGCCAGTGCCAGCGTGATGGCCATCGCAGCCAGGGACAGGTGACGGCGTTGCTGATGCTGGTCCGATTGCGCCCACAGCAAGGTGGCGGCTTCGCCCGGCAGCAGCCGTAACGTGAGGTGACCCAGAGTCTTTTGTACCCAGCGCATCAGTAGCGGCGCCAACAGCAGGATGCACACCACCGTCAGCGCGCACACCAGCAGAGCCTGCCAGGCTTCCCGGGCCTGCTGCCAGAGCAGTGCCGTGATTAGGGCGCACAGGGGCGCCAACCATGCGGCCCAGCGCCCCTGCGGACGCCACAGGGTCCACGCGCCCATCACCACCATGGCGCACCACAACAGCAGCGAAATCTCCAGGGCCTGCCACGGTGACCAGTAGATCCGCAGTCCCTCCTTCATGCCATAAAGATTGACCAGGGTTTCCCCCAGCCCCGGTGCCAATGTCCGCGCCAGGGCCACCCCAACGACGCTGCCGATGGCGCCGCACAGCGTGGCCAACAGGCTCCACTCCAGCAGAATGACGCCAAGGTAGTTGCGACGGGTAATGCCCAGCTGGTGCATCACCTTATGCGCCCGCCGACGTTTCAATAGCAGCCGCTCAAACGCGTGGAAAGCGAGCAGCAGGGCCACGGAAAACGCCAGCACGGACAAGGCGGAGAGATTCAGGTTCAGCGCCGCCAGTAGCCCCTCCTGGCCGGGTTGCCCTGCCGTCACCAGTGTGAGGTCCGGCGGCAGTTTCGCCATAAGACGGTCCCGCTCTTGCAGTGGGAGCGCCGGTAGGGTCAGGTAACTGAGGCGGTCACCACTGCCGAGGGCGCTGGCAAGGGGGGCCAGGTCGAGAAGCAGGAACGGGCCAAGGTCCTTAACCCGCATCAGTGGCGGCAGCCGGTCGCCATTGGCCAGTTGCAATTGCTGGCCCTCCTGCCAACCGTGCTTTTCGGCCAGTGCCTGATCCACCAGCAGCGTCCATTCACCATGACGGGCAATGAGAGCGTTACCGCCGTTACGTAATCGTAGCCACTCGCCATCGGCCAGCGTCACCCGCCCCTCCAGCATGGGTTCGGCGTCAATGCCGTCCCGTCGCAACGACAGCCACAGTGCCCGGGGGACGTTATGGCCGGAGATTGGCGACTGGATCCGCCAGGGTCTGGCGTCTTCACTCTGCTCCGAAGCCTGGGCAAAGCTGCTTCGGGCGGCCCGGTTCAGGACTTCGATGGCACTGAGCAGCGCCCCGGCGTTGACCAGCCCAAGCACCAGCCACAGCATCAGAGCCCGATGCTGACGCCACTCGCCCAACAACCACCGGCACCAGAGGCCCACCATTATGTCCGCTCCGGATGGAGCTGGCCGTTATGCAGTCGCAGGCGATAGTCAAACCCCCGCGCCAGCGACTCGCTGTGCGTCACCATCACCACGGTACTGCCCTGCTCTTTGGCCAACGCCTTTAGTTGGTCCACCACCCGCTGACTGTTGGCCTCGTCGAGGTTGCCGGTGGGTTCGTCTGCCAATACCAGTCCCGGCTCATGCACCAGAGCGCGACACACTGCCACACGCTGCTGCTCCCCTCCGCTCAGTTGGTGAGGATGGCGGGCAAGCAACGGGCTCAACCCCAGCGAATCGGTCAGTGTTTTCAGGCGCGCCGGCTGGCCCCGACGGCCCAACAAACGATGGGGCAACAGCAGGTTGTCGAGTACCGTCAGGCTTTCAAGCAGTTGGAAGTGTTGGAATACGATGCCGATCCTACGGCGGAACAGCGCCAGCTCTGTGGCGCTTTTGCCTACCAGGTCATACCCCAGTACCGATAGGGCCCCCCGCTGGCAGGGTTCCAGTCCCGCCATCAGGTTGAGCAGGGTGGTCTTTCCCGTACCACTGTCACCCACCAGGCTGCACTGGGCACCAGCAGGTAAAGAGAGGTCCAGCCCACTCAGGATGGGACGCGGATGGGTGCCGTCCAGGCGGCTGAAATGCAAGGCGTTGATCTCAATCATGATCAAACCTTACGTCAGGAACGGGATTCAGGCTCAGCGCTGGAGAAAAAAGATTCTGTTGGACAGTACCTGCTCGACCACCGCCAGACTGTAGTCATTGATCTTCCAGTGTTCCGGCGCCCAGCCATCGAGAAAGCGGGCAAAGTCCGCCACCGCCACCGGATAGAGACGCCGCCACTCCGTCTCCAGCTGATGTTGGTTCTCTTCACTGAGCGTCAGTCCGGAAAACAGGTGCTCAAAGTAGCGGCCCAGCCAGTGCCCGGTCTGCGCTTCAAGGGCCGGACCGTCAAAGACACTGCCGAGGAAGTACGCCAGATCGACCACCCCGGCGCCGCGGCCAACGTATTGGAAGTCCACCGCTGCGACGTCCTGTTCGGCAAAGCAGAAGTTGGCGGCCTTGGCGTCTCCGTGGATCAGGGTTTGCCAGCGCGCCGCTTTCAATGCCCGGTCCAGCTCCGGTGCGGCGGCTTTCAGTGCCGCGTTCCCCATGCGCTGCCACTCCTCCGGGCGGGTATCCAGATGCCAGTAGCCGCCCCGCTCCCACAAACCCTCCGGGTTATGCCCAAGAAAGCGGGCATGAAAGCGCGCAAGCCAGCGGACACACTGTTCGATCTGGTGGTGGTCCGGCTGGTCCGTGCGGCCATCAAAGCCCGCCATATCGAGATCCGAGAGCAGGAGACAGGTGACGCCATCGTGCTGATGTACCCCAAGACAGCGGGGCCATATCGCCGCTTCCGCGGTGAAGTGGCGATACCAGTGCAACTCGACCTGATAGCTTTTGAGCTTGCGCTGATGGCCCACATCACTGTGCCAGCCCCGTGGATGGTTAACCTGTTGCGGCGGCGCGATGCGCTTCAGAATCACGCTGCGGCCATCGGGCCAGGACCAGCGCTCAATGGCGCCGTAGCCACTCCAGAGACGTTGAATGGTCTCCATCTGTTCGGGCGCTGCGACGTCGAGCAGACGGCCAATCATCGAGGCGGTAGCCGGGTTCACAGGGCCGCCAACTGACGGTCGTGCCAACGCGCCAACAGCACCAGGGCAAGTATTGCACCGGCCAGGGCAAACGCCATATCAGACTGGGTGTCCCAGGCGTACCCCTGGGTGCCGAGAAACGCCTCCGCAGATTCGCCGGTGAGCAGGGCAACCCACCACTCGATCAGCTCGTAGAACGCGCTGAACGCCAGGCAAACCGACACCACAAACAGATTCAGCCAACCGCGACTTTTCACCACGGCTCGGCGGATAAGGATCTCCCGGGCCAGTATCGCCGGCACGAAGCCCTGCATCAGATGCCCGACTTTGTCGTAGTTGTTCCGCTCAAAGCCGAACAGGGGCTTGATGGCATCAAACAGCGGCACCTCGGCGTAGGTGTAATGCCCGCCGACCATCAGCACAATGCAGTGCGCCAGGATCAGCAGGTAGAGCATCGGGGTCAAGGGAAAACGTCGGTAGGTGTAGAGCAACAGGGCGGCGCCGATGAGCGCGGGCGCCACTTCAAGAAACCAGGTCAGGGTGTCCTTAGGCTGATAGCCTGACCAGAGGAGAACCAGGGTAAACACGGCTCCCCAGAGTACGGGTTTGATCATGTAAGTGCCGGATTGACGGGAATAACTGGCGCCAATAGTACCCTATGGCAACCGCCCGGGCGAGGCTCAGGCCAAGCGACCCAGTGTGACCTGGCGCTTGCTGTAGAGATACAGCAGCAGGGCCACAACGAAAATGGTGGCGGTAAAGCCCAGCGTCGCGCTGTCGCCCATCACCGCCAACCCGTCTTCCAGGACAAAGTTGTGCAGCGTGGTGAGCACCATGGCCAACAGCGAAATCAGGAACACCGGCACCGCCAGCGACTTACGCATCAACAGCAGTATCGACCCCAGCACGCCGCCCCAGACCGCGATCGCCCACGCTGAGACCACCCAGGTGGGAAAGCCGTAAAAGAACGCCAGCTGCGCTTCGGAGAACTGGCTCATGTACACCTCGTTGCGGGTCTGGGTCATGAGGTAGTCCATCGCCCCCATCAGGTTCCAGAGCAGAGAGAGTACGCCAACCACCCAAAGGTGCCAGGGCGTCTTTTTACGTGAAGGTTCCAACAGGGATTGCGCCATCATGGCCTCGGCAAGTTAGGACTGTGCTTCCTAAAACCTAGCTCGGGTCGGCCAATGCCGCAACGCTCAGGCGCGTAACCTTTCCGCGTGAATCAACAGGTTACGAGGTGTGGTTGCCCGCTCGGTGAAACACGTCAGGGTGACCCGATACCCCTGTTCCTCAAGGTAACAGGCCCGGTCGAGCACCAGGTACAACTCCAACGGCCGGCAAAACAGGCCGCGAACCAGGGTCAGGCGGCGCAAACGGTGCCAACGGCGTGCTCCCTCATTCTCCCAGTGAGCCCAGTCGACCGGATGCGGCAGCGCTACCCCCTTTTCGTTGGCGGCCCATCGGCAAAAGGCGGCAAACCCCTCGCCAAAGCGTTGTTTGCCACAGGAGGGCACGCCCTCGTCGCGGCGCGACGGTGCCACGACTTCCAGCAGCGCCTGATAGCCCAACCGATAGCCCATCTCAATGGCGCGAAGCCGCTGAACCCGGGAGGGCGCGGTCGCAGTTTCCTGTACGGCAATGCGCAGCGTCTCCCGGGTCAGCCCGAGACCATGCGCCTGGCCCACCCGGGAGAAGGGCTGATAGGTGTCGGAACGCGTCAGGTGATAGCAACAGGGGCTCAGGGTCAGCGCCGCAGTCTGTTGCGCTACCGCGTGATGCAACAGCTGGCCGTGCAGGTCGCCACAGGCGTGCAGTGCGACAGCGTGCTGCTTGCGGGTCACGGTCAACCTGGCCTGTTCGGTCAGCGCATCGGCACACACGAAGCGTTGGGGCAATGCGGCCCGTTGTGCCAGACGCTCGCCCTCTTCGCAGAGGGTGGCGTCCCACTCCAGACTGGTGACCGCCACGCCGTACTGCTGGCCAACCAAGCGGCCCAGGTGGCCTTTTCCCGCGCACCATTCCAGCACCGGCCCTTTCGGCGCCCCCATTGCAGCGGTGAAGGCGGTGATCTGCGTCCATTTTCGACCGGGAATGTGGCTGAATTGCCGGTTGTCCACGTCTCTGGGCAGTGACACGCTCTGGAGCGGCAGCTGGCACAATCGGGCCAATGCGCTGAGGGCAGGATGGACCGCGGCAAACCGTTCGATGGCGGCACCCGGCTGATGCTCCAGGCGCGCCACCTCCTCGTCATCCAGACTCAGTGCCAGTTCGCCCAGTTCCGGATGCGTCGACAGCCAGTCGGGTTCAAGATCGCGAAAGGGGTTGGCCCGCCAGAGGGGTTGGTGGTCGGCCAGTTGGCGATAGAGGTCGGTAAACCGGGTGGCTAAAGGCATGGGGATGGCGCTAATGGAAAAGCGCTATGGTAGCAAATCCCCTGTCAGCCCCAAAGCAACCGGTTTCTTCCCTCCTCCTTGGCGCGATACAACGCCTTGTCGGCGCGTTTAATGACCGAGCCTATCTGCTCATGCTGGCCGTGGCGCTGGGCCGAGCCGAGGCTGATGGTCAGGGTAACCCGGCTCTCCTGTATCTGCCCGTCGCGGTTGGGACGGGAGACGACCAATCCCCGCTTTTCGACGTCGGCTCTCAAGGTTTCCAGCGCCTGAGCGACCTCCTGTCGGGTGGCACGGCGAAACACCAGGGTAAACTCCTCGCCACCGTAGCGGTACGCCCGGGCGCCTTTTACCGCGCGCAGCTGACTGGCGAGTGAGCGCAGGGCCAGATCCCCCCAGGTGTGACCGTAGGTGTCGTTAAACTGCTTGAAGTGGTCGACGTCCAGCATGGCGATGTGGACCTGGGGCCCGGCGTTGGCCAGATCGCCATCCAGCGTTCGGCGAGCAGGCAGGCCGGTCAGACCGTCCCGAAACGCCAGGCGATAGGCGCCATCGAACACCACCAGCACCAGAATGCCGCCAATGCCCGTATACAGCAGCACCGCACCGGGCCAGGGCATCGGCCAGCCACTGACTAACCAGGCCATGGCGCCAAGCAGCACCGGCACCAACTCCTCCCGTTTGCCCTGCATCAGCGCCATCATGTAGCGCGCCGCCGGAAAGGCAAACAGGTAGTGCATCGGGGTTTCCATCAACACACTGCTGAGATGGGGCCGCAGCCAGTCCCAGGAGAGGTTTTGCAACAACAGGCATTGCGCCAGCAGCCAGCTGAACCAGCCCGCCAGGTAAGCGCCGTTGGCCGGCGTGGCGGGAAGCAGGAGCAGATTCAGCGCCAGCAGCAGGTAGAGGTCGTTATCGCTGAGGATAAAGAACGGCTCAACGCCGGTGAGAGGCGACTGCAACGGGTACGCCACCAACAACAGCAGGCCGAGGTAGCTGCAATAAGAAAGGCGAAAGCGCCAGGACAGGCCGACGGACAACAGCAACAGACCGACCGGGATAAGTTCCAGTGACAGCGCGTGGTTATCCAGTCGGGCCTGCCAGAGCGGCAGGCCGAGCACCACAGCAACCACAACGATGGCGCACCAGAGTATTGGGCTCAGTTCCCGAGTCATCTTGTCGAAGCAGACCTGCCAAAAGGTTTCATGGTGACCAGTCCAGTCGACATGAATTCCCTTCAACTTGAGCTTGGGCGACAAAAAAAGCGGCCCGGGGGCCGCTCATTTTCACAGGAGTCGCTTAAGTAACAGGTCGGCTTTTACCCGACCAAGCCGCTTCAGCAACCGGGCCACCGGGTCCGGATAGTCGTCCACGCTCTCAAGGTCGTTGTAGTGCCCTACCCGCTTGGTGTGCTCCAGGATGCAAGCTCGCTCTTCGTCAAACTGCGCCTTTAAAGCCGCCTCGGGGTCGGTGATCAGCAGGCCGTTCTCCAGGTCGAGCGCCCAGGCACGGGGATTGAGGTTGTTGCCGGTCAGCAGGTAGGCGTCCTGATCAACCTGGATCCCTTTGAGGTGGTAACTGTTGTCGTTGTGCCACCAGAGTTGCAGGTTGAGCAAACCACTGTCGATGTGACGCTGATGCCGTTTAGCAAAACGCTTCAGGTTCTGCTCATACAGGTACGGCAGGCCACCCACTGGCGAGAAGGGCTCACCGGGCCGGATGTAGAAATCGTTGGCCGTCTTATCGCCAACCACGATGGTTACCCGAACCCCCTGCTTCAGAAGACGGCCGATGGTCTGGGTCAACTGACTGGGCAGGTTAAAGTAAGGGGTGCAGATGAACGCCTCCTGCTCGGCGCTTTTGAGCAGCCGTACGATGGTGCGATTCAGCTGGTTGCCCTGACGTCCCAACCCCAGCAGAGGAAACACCCGCAGGCCACCCACCGCATCGCTTTTCGGCAAGTAATAGCGCGCCCGGCTTAACCGATGCTTGAGGGATTTGATTTCCCGTCGCAACGCCTTGGCACTTGGCACCGGAGCGTGCAGCAGTGATACCACCGCCGGACTGGCGATCAGCTCATCCCGCATAAAGGCCAGTAAGCTGTCGGCCAGCGGCGCGCTGTGGATCAGGTGATAGCGGTCATAGCGATAGCGTTCTCCAACACCCAGGTAGACATCATTAATGCTGGCACCGCTGTAGACCACGGTGTCATCGATGACGAAACCTTTCAGGTGCAGGACACCCGCCCATTCCCGATTCTTAACCGGCACCCCGTAGATGCCAATGGTGACATCGGGGTATTGTGCGGCCGTATCGCGGTAGAACTGGTCATTACCGACCTGCGGGCCCTTGCCGATCAAGCCCCGTTGGGCACGGTGGAAATCCACCATGATCTGGACATCCAGTTCGGGCCGGCGCTGCTTGGCCTGATACAAGGCGTGCAACACTTCGCGTCCGGCATCGTCTTCTTGCAGGTAAAGTGCCGCAAGATAGATGCGTCGAGTGGCGGATTCGATCATCTGCAGCAAGCGTTGGCGGTAACGGCTTGTCTCGGTGATGATCTCAACCTGCTCCGGGCTCAGAGTCTGACTGGCTAGCCCGGCAAGCCAGTGATATTTAGAAGTGCTCGCCATTTTCGTAATAATGACGCTGAGATAAAGGAGAAACGATCACGGCCACGTCCAACTGCGGTGCCTGGCACAATTCACGGATGGCGTTGGTGATGACATGAACCACCTGATCCTGCACTGCCAGTCCCCGATCAAACCACAGCAGTTCCACCATGGGATAGCCCCCGCCGGGTTTGCCCCGGAAGAAAAAGGTGCTGGCAATGGCTTCAATCGTGATGTGATCATCCGGGCAGGCGAAGAGTTGGCTGAGCGGGTCGATTAGCACGTCACTCAGAGCCTGGACCTGTTCAGTCGCCAGTCCGCGGACTCGCAGATGGGGCATGGGCCGCTCCAATAGAATAAAAAATCTAGCGCGCTAGTTAATCAGACCCTTAGGGATTGGGCAAGGGGATGCCCGAGGTTACCGACTCAATGGGGGATAAATGCGTCGAAAACAGCAGCAAGCCGTGATGATCATCACGGCTTGCGGTCATAAGCGAAGCCCGTCTTCAGGCGTACTGAATGGCGATGATGGCCAGCAATACGATGGTGCCCAATGCGAAGGCGGTGCCCAGAAGCGCATTACGAAGATCCGTATTCATCTCTTTTCTCCCTAATCCAAATCACCTAACCTCATTATGGACAGCGAACAACCACCATTGCAACAACACCTTAACAGTCTGATATGCGATTGATTTCTTGCCTTTTATTGCTCCTCTCCCCGCTGACCTTTGCGCAACCGGCGGATTTTGCGACCCTCCTGCCCGCGGGCAGCCAGGTGGGCCTGGTGGTGATGGACGCCAAAGGCGAGGTGATCGCAGAGCATCGTGCCGATACCCTGATGGTGCCTGCGTCGACGGTAAAACTGATCACCGCCACCGCCGCCTGGCTGACGCTGGGTGAATCGTTTCGATATGAAACCGCGCTTCGCGGTCAGCACGGTGGTGGCCCCATCCTGCGGGGCGACCTTACGCTTTCGATGCAGGGCGACCCTACCCTGACCCGCGCCGACCTGTTCCGCCTGCTGGGCCAGCTTAAGCGCAAGGGGATCACGACCATCAACGGTGACCTGATTGTCGATGGCACCGTGTTTTCCGGCTATGACCGTGCCAAAGGCTGGCCCTGGGACGACCTGGGCATCTGTTTTTCGGCACCGGCTTCCGCCTACATTCTCGACCACGGCTGCGCAGACGTGCGGCTCACTCTGAGGGGCAGCAAAGTCACCCTGGAAAAGCCGGCACACCTGCCCTTGGACATCGACAATGAGGTGCGGGTCGGTCCCGCGTCCGACCGTTGTCCTCTGGAGATGGCCCGACTGGGCGCCAACCGCTATGCCCTGTCCGGGTGTACCGAGCGAAGCCTGCCGCTGTCTTTGGCGATCGATGACCCCAAATCTTACCTGCAAGCGGTACTGCGCCAACAATTGCTGGAGCTGGGCATCACCCTCAAGGGCCTGGTCCGCTTCGGCCCCGGCAGTGGCGCCGTACTGGCGCAGCATCGCTCTGAGCCCTTACCCGGCCTCAGTCGCGAGTTGCTGCACGAATCGGACCACCAGATCTCCGATTCGCTGCTGCGCACCATCGGCCAGCACCGGTATGGCCAGGGCCGATATGCCCTCGGAGTTCAGGCCAGCATCAATGCCCTGAAGCCACTGGGGCTGGATCTCAGCGGGGCGGAGCTGATGGATGGCTCCGGCCTTTCCCGCTACAACCTGGTGTCCCCCCGCCAATTAGGCCACCTGCTGGCGCTCTGGCAAAGCCACCCTTCGCTCAAGGGGCTGACCGGCATGCTGCCCGTCGCCGGGGTCAGTGGCACCCTCGCCCACCGCCCGGGTACCCGGGACATCAAGGGATTGCTGCGGGCCAAGACCGGCACCTTCGGGCAGGTCGCCAATCTGGCTGGCATTCTGGAGACGCCAAACGGCGAAGAGTGGGTGGTGGTTCAGATGGTTAACGGCCTCGTTGGCCAGCCGGCACAACGTCGCCAGCAGTTGGCGGAGTTTGAAGCGCTTTGGTACCAGTGCCTGCTCAGTCGCTGCTTGCCCAGCCTTCAGGAAACCGTTGCATCGGCCGATAACCCGGATAATCAATCACAACGGAGCCCGGGCACATGACCGAATCCTGGCGGAGGCTGGCACAGGCGGCACAGGGGGAAGCGCTGGTTCAGCAAGCGGCGCAGGCCTTCTATGCGGAAGGGCGCTGGCCTCTGCTGGCTCTGGCTCAGACCGAGGGCGATCAGGTCCGGCTGTTGTGCGCCTTTCACGCCGGCCAAGCCCTGGCCCCGGTTGAGTATCCACTGGAAGATTCGCCCTGCCGGATGCTGTATCAACCGGAGCGCCCGCTCGACTCCCTCATCTATTATCCCCAGCTTAAGCGCTTCCAGCAGTGGCCCCTAGCCCGCCAGTTTGAACTGGGGTGTTACCTGGGTCGCCGCCTGGACCTGCCGGAGTCTATTGGCCAGTTTCACCTGTTTATCATGGATAAGATCAGTCGGGCCGAGCAGGAGTTGCCCCAGCGTCTGCTGATCAGCGCCTCGGAGCGACTTGCCAGCGACATCCGCCGACAGACGGAGCATCAGGAGCTGAACGCCCTGCGTCAACTTCTGCAGCACAATCCCTTCGCCTTTGCCCGCCTTTGCCCTTCCGGCCGGCTGTATCAAATTTCCGAGGGACTGGCCGGGCTGGTTGGCCGGCCCATGCAGGAGGTATCGGGCAGCTATCTGTCGGATTGGATTGAGCTGGGCCCGAACCTGACGCTGAGGGATCTCCTCGCGGCCCCGTCGCAGGGACGGCGCCTTTGCCGTGTTAAGCACGTCAGCGGGCAGGAAACGCTGATGGAGCTGGCCCTGCTGCCGGTAGACGGTCAGCTGGGGTATCTGATGACCCTGGTGCCCGCTCCGGAGGGCCAGCAAAACGGGTTTGAGCCAATCAGCCTGGGGGACGAACACCTGCTCCATGACCGCGTACAGCATGAGTTGGCACGATTGCATCGCAACCACCAGGTCGCCGCCCTGTTCTTTATCGGTGTTCACGACGATACGATGACCCGTGCGCAGTGGCAGGCCCTGAGCGACGCCCTCCGGCCTCTTCTTCGTTCTGAGGACCTGGTGGCCCAACGCGATGACCACCACCTAGCGGTACTCACTGCCTGCTTTGATAACCGGGGACAGCCTCCGAGAGAGCAGATGAACGCCATTGCCCGTAAGCTTTATGAGCAGGTCCGTGCGTGGCGGCCCGATGACTCGGCCACCCTTATCTTCAAAAGCCGCCTGCTCACCGCCTGGGATAAAGACCCGGTGCAGATCCTCAATCCCGAACTCGCCACCACCTGGGTACTGCCCAATGGCGATGACGAGCGCAAAACGATCCTCTAATAGACCATATCGCGAAAGGAATCGAAGCTTTTTTTCAATCTCTTAGTCGAGTTTTCTCTGGGTAGACTGCGGGATTTTGTCTATACCTAAAAAACTGCACGCTGTATCGCAGTCCGAACAGGGGAGGCAATACGATGTCGATGAAGAGTGCGAAAGAGTTTGCAGTTTGGATGATTGAGCGGTTTGGGGATCACCAATCTGGCGTTTACCTGAGCAAATCGGATTTGAGAGAGCTTTCCGGCCGTCAAACCCTGAGACAGGATTTCATCGCAGACCTGCATTTTGAGCTCACCCGTCATGGGATGGGCTTTGTCAGTGACGCGTTAAAAGAGAAGTACTACCTGTTCTACCTGCCGGAAGTTCACTGGAAAACCGTGGCGGATCGCTACGCCAGTCCCAACAACGTCCACAGCCTTGGACGTGCCGCGCTCAGCCAGCGCAACGGATAAATGAAAACAGGGGGCTCAAGGCCCCCTGTTGTATCCGTTCCGGTTGTATCCGTTCAGAACTGTTCCTGTGGCAATGCCATCACGCAGGCTTCCGACGCTCTGGCGGACGCCACATGGGCGTCAAAACGGGGGAACAGTCGGGCAAAGAAGAAACGGGCCAGCGTCTGTTTACGCTGGACAAACGCCGGTTCCAATTGCGCCTGGTCCCGTTCGGCCGCAGCCACCATCTTCAGCCACAAGTAGCCATATACGGCGTAACCCGTGGCGTGGAGGAAGTCCACGGCAGCGGCATTAATGGCGTCGCCAAGGCAATCCCTGGAGCGGAACTCACCGGCCAGTTCCAGCAGTTGGTTAAACGCCTGGTTCACCCGGTCGGCGGTATCCCGCCACTCCGGGCCAACCTGCGCCAGATCCTGCTCAACCTTGGCCATCAGGGTTTTCAGCATGGCCCCCTCTTTCGGCAACACCTTGCGGCCCAGCAGATCGAGCGCCTGAATGCCATTGGTGCCTTCGTAGATTTGGGCAATCCGAACGTCCCGCACCAGTTGCTCCACACCGGTTTCACGGACATAGCCATGACCACCAAACACCTGCTAGGCAGCCACGGTGCTTTCCAGGCCGGTATCGGTAAAGAAGGCTTTGGCCAGCGGCACCAGCAAGCCGACAAGATCCTCAGCCTCATCACTTTGCAGGTGCTTGAGCTTATCCAGGCTCTCGCCGGTCAATACCGCCAGAGCACGGCCGGCTTCAGTCATGGCGGCTATCTGCAGCAACATCCGGCGGACGTCACCGTGGACGATGATCGGGTCGGCACCGTTGCCCAACCCCTGACCGCTGCCCTGCCCCTGCTTGCGCTCCAGAGCGTAGTCCCGGGCCATCTGATAGCCCGCTTCCGCACACCCCAGCCCCTGGATACCGATGGAGAGACGTTCGTAGTTCATCATGGTGAACATGGCGGCCAACCCACGGTTAACCTTGCCAATCAGGTAGCCCGTGGCGTCGTTAAAGTTGATGACGCAGGTGGCTGAGGCCTTGATGCCCATTTTGTGCTCAACGGAGCCGCACTCGACGCCGTTGGCCTCGCCCAGGGTACCGTCGTCATTGACCTGGATCTTGGGCACCAGGAACAGGCTGAGCCCGCGGGAGCCGCCAGGGGCATCCGGCAGCTTGGCCAGCACCAGGTGGATGACGTTTTCGCTGAGGTCGTGATCGCCCCCGGTGATGAAGATCTTGGTGCCGCTGATGCGGTAGCTGCCATCGTCCTGGGGAACGGCTTTGGTGCGGATGTGGCGCAGATCAGAGCCGGCCTGCGGCTCGGTCATGTCCATTGCGCCGGTCCACTGGCCACTGTAGAGCATCGGCAGGTAACGCGCCTTGAGTTCTTCGCTACCGTGGCTGGCGATGCAGAGTGCGGCGCCGGCGGTCAGGGAGCTGTAGAGGGCGAACGCGTTTGAGGCGCCATAACACATCTCGTCAAACAGCACGCCCAGCATCTTGGGCATCCCCATGCCGCCGTATTCAGGTTCGCCACTCAGGCCCACCCAGCCGGACTCGGCAAAGGTGTGGAACGCCTGCTGGTAGCCCTGGGGCGTGATCACCTGGCCGTTCTCGAAGCGCACCCCCTCTTCGTCGCCACTGCGGTTCAGCGGAGCCACCAGTTCGTGGGTGATCTTCGCCCCTTCATCCAGGATGGCGATGGCGGTGTCCATATCCACCATTTCAGCCAGCGCCGGCAGGGTTTGCCAGAGTTCGCCAGCTTGAAACACGTTGTCCAGCAGAAACTGCATCTCCTGGACGGGCGCCTTGTAGTGCATGGGGGCTCCTTGCAGATGTAAACGATATTTTAAAACGGTTGTTTTAGTTTAGGGGCGCGAACGCGCAGGTCAAGCACCGCATCATGGCACAGGGGTAAAGCGGCTCCGGGGATCCCGGTCAAAGAAGTGGAAAAAGAAAAAGCGGCCTTAGCCGCTTTTGCTCAATCCTTGCGCCAGATGGCTCATGGCGAGGCTGACGCCACCCAGGGACCAGCCACCGTCTACCGGCAGCACCACGCCGGTGATGTAACTGGCCAACGGGCTGCTCAGTAACATCGCGGCATTGGCCATGTCCTGCCACTGCCCCAGTCTTTTCAGTGGAACGGTATCCGCCACTTTGGCCTGAAGCGCCGCACCCGGTGCCAGTCGGTCCATCCCCTCGGTGTTGGCGATGGGCCCCGGCACCAGGGAGTTCACCCGAATCCCCTCCTGTCCCCACTCCAGCGCCAGCGTGCGGGTCAGCATGTCCACGCCCGCCTTGGCGGCACAAACGTGTGATTGCATCGGCATCGCCTGGAACGCCTGAGGGGCGGAGATGTGGATCAGGTGCCCGCCAGGGCGGGTAAGGTGCGGGTAGCCAAAGTGCGCGACGTGGAAGGCACCGTGCAGGTCGATCTCGGCGACCGCCTTGAACCCGTTAGGGCTGAGGGTGGCGGCCGATGCCGGGAAATTGCCGGCTGCCCCACTGACCAGCACATCAATGCTGTCCCAATGCGCTGCCAAGTCGCGATAGAGCGTTTCCACCTGCTGCGGGTCACGGACGTCCACCTGAAAACCCAGGGCTTCCGCGGCGCCGGCCTGGGTCAGCTGTTCGACAGCCGCTTGCACTTTGGCGGGGTTCCGGCTGGCGACAGCCACCCGGGCACCCGCCTCAGCGAAGCCCAGTGCAATTCCGAGGTTGAGGCCGGAGGTCCCGCCAACAACCAGTACGCAATGATCGTGAAATTGCATCTTGCCCTCCCTGGCGATGGTGGAGGATCACAGACTGGCGTTGATCGCCTTCAGCGTAGCCAGAGGATCCTCGGATTGGGTGATCGGTCGGCCGATCACCAGATAGTCACTGCCTGCGGCAATCGCTTCCGCAGGGGTCATAACCCGGCGCTGGTCGCCCAGATCGGCGCCGGCGGGGCGGATCCCCGGAGTCACCAACTGGAACGACGGCCCAAGGTTGGCTTTGAGCATAGCCGCTTCCCGTGCGGAACACACGACGCCGTCCAGACCGGCTTCTTTGGCCAAGGTGGCCAATGCCAGTACCTGCTCATCGCCGGATCGGTTCACGCCCAGCTCCGGCAGTTCCTCTTCGCCCATGCTGGTCAGCACGGTTACGGCAATCAGTTTCGGCGCACGGTCGCCGTAAGGCGCCAGCGCCGCTTTCGCCGCGGCCATCATCTTGCTGCCACCGGTGGCGTGGACGTTAACCATCCACACGCCCAGTTCAGCCGCGGCCGTAACGGCGCGCGCCACGGTGTTGGGAATGTCGTGGAATTTCAGATCCAGAAACACCTCAAACCCTTTGTCGGCAAGGGCTTTGACAAACTGCGGGCCAAACAGGGTAAACATCTCTTTGCCCACTTTCAGGCGGCACTGGCTGGGGTCGATGCGATCGACAAACGCCATGGCGTCCTGTACTGAGGCAAAGTCGAGGGCAACCAGAACCTTAGGATCCGAACTCATGTATTTCTCCATAATTACTCACCATCCAAGCCACGGAACCGTTTGATCTGTCCCCATGACTTGCAAGAGGGGCAATGCCAGTACAGGGTGTGGCCGGGAAAACCACAATTCTGGCATCGGTATTTGGGTCTCAGCCGGATCTGCTTTTCCACCAGATCCGACAAGAGCACTAAACTGTCTTTCGCCTGCTCCGAGTCCACCAGGGCCAGCTGCAGCCGCATCAACTGGTGGAAACCGCGCATGGTGGGCTGGCGCTTAAGCTGGCTGAGGATAAGCTGCTGCGCCGCGTCAGCGCCCTCCTCCTGCTCCACCTGTTTTGCCAGGGCAAGCAACACGCTGACCTGACCCTCTTTGGCCAGAAGGTCTTCCAGCAAGTCACGATAACGGTTGCCCTGCCCCTGGCGCTGGTACGCTTCCTCAATTGGCTCTACCAGCTCAACGGCGAAACCACCGCTCTGGTCGCAAAGCCGCTCGAAGGCCTGAATGGCGTCTTTGTCCCGCCCCTCTCTAAGCGCCAGCCGCGCCAGCTGTACGTTGGCACGGGCGCATTGCGGGTCGGTCTTTAGCGCAGTGTTAAGCAACTTCTCAATGGTGTTGCTGTCCTGCTCACTGCCGGCCAGTTCACAATAATAGTGCGCTACGGTGGGGAGCAGTGCTTTGCGACTGGCGCGTTTGAACCGCTTGGCCACCCGAATCGCTTTCCACCACTCTTTGATGGCCTGGTAAATAGACAGCAGCTGCCGTTCCGACTCTTCGCTGTGGTCCGGGTCTTTCACCAGTTGCAGAAAGATCTCTTCGGCACGGTCATACAGCCCCGCCGCCAGGTAGTCCTTGCCCAGTTCCATCATCGCCAGATCACGTTGTTCAAAACTGACGTTGGGACGGGCAATAAGATTTTGGTGGATGCGGATGGAGCGGTCCACTTCCCCCCGCTTGCGGAACAGGGTGCCAAGGGACAGGTGGGTATCGAAGGTTTCCTCATCGACCTGAAGCATGTCGATAAACAGGTCCACCGCTTTGTCGGGCTGGTCCGACAGCAGGAAATTGAGGCCTTCGTAATAGTTGCGCGAAAGGCGCTGTTGGCTGCTCTGCGCTTTAATGCGAATGCTTCGCCGGCCCATGTACCATCCATAGGCCGCGGCAATCGGCAGAAGCAGAAACAGCAACTCAAGCATCAGGGCGCGTCAGCCGCTTTAACCTCATCCTTGCTGGCGCGGGTGCGCAGCTTACGGATGGTCAGCTTCTGGCGAAGGATGATGCCCAGGGCCAGCAGCCAGCTGATGATGAATCCCGTCAGGAAGGTCGCCCCCAAAAGCATGGGCAGGGAGACGTCTCCCTTGGCGATGAAATAGTTCACGGTGACGACCTGGTCATTTTGCGCACCAAAGGCCATCATCAGCACGAATAACGCCGCGACCACGGC
>CAZWED010000015.1:0-4401 GCA_964632645.1 uncultured Ferrimonas sp.
GTGAGCGATGACCTGTCTGTGGTGGAGCGCGCCTACGGCCAGTCCATCGCCGATGGCAAGGTGTGGCTGGATGGCGTACTGAGCCGCAAGAAGCAGGTGGTACCGCCGCTGCAGGAAGCCTTCGCGTAAGCGAATGGAGAAAAAAAGGCGCCCGATGGGCGCCTTTTTTTGTGCCGGTAGAGACCGCTTAGCGGTGGTAGTCCAGGCAGGTGTTCACTTCGTTTTTGGAGCCCAGGATCACCGCCACACGCTGGTGGATGCCCTCGGGCTGGATCGCCATGATCCGCTCGTAGCCGGTAGACGCCACCCCGCCGGCCTGCTCCACCAGGAAACTCATCGGGTTGGCTTCGTACATCAGGCGCAGTTTGAACGGCTTCTCGGGGTTCTTGGTGTCCTGGGGGTAGGTGAACAGGCCGCCGCGAGACAGCACACGATGCACGTCACCCACCATGGCGGCAATCCAGCGCATGTTGAAGTTCTTGCCGCGCTGGCCGGTTTTGCCCTTCAGGCAATCGGCGATGTACTCCTGCATGGCAGGTTGCCAGAAACGCTGGTTCGACATGTTGATGGCGAACTCGGCGGTGTCCTCGGGGATCTGAACCCGCTCTTCCACCAGCATGAACTCACCGGTGTTGGGGTCGAGAGTAAACATCAGGGTGCCGTCGCCGGTGGTCAGGGCCATCACCGTGGCGGGGCCATACAGCATGTAGCAGGCGGCCAGCTGTTGGGTGCCGGGTTGCAGGAAGGCGGCTTCGTTCACCTCGCCCGCCGGGGCCGGCAACACGGAGAAGATGGTGCCCACCAGGGAGTTGATGTCGATGTTGGAGGAGCCATCCAGCGGGTCGAAGCTCACCAGGAAGCGGCCGTTAGCGTTGGCCGGCACCACCTCGTCCTCCTCTTCGGAAGCCAGGCCCTTCACCAGCGGTTGGGCGCCAAGGGCCGCCTTGATCAGATCGTTGGCGATCACATCCAGCTTCTTCTGGGTTTCCCCCTGCACGTTCTCGCTCTCTGTGGCGCCAAGCACACCGGCCAGCGCACCGCCGCGCACCAGGTTGCTGATGTCATTGGCGCAGGCCGCCAGGGTGTTGATCAGGGAAAGCAGGTCGCCGTCGATACCGCGGCGGGACAGAGTCTCGTGGAGCGTTTGCATGAAAGGGTCCTGTAAGACGGATTTTTGTAGGGCATTTAATGGCCGCAATGATAGCGGAAGCGCGGCGGGATTGCAGTGGCGTGAAACGAGAAAGCGGTGTGACATCAGTGGGCTTGAGGGCAATCGGTCAAATGTAATCAAAATGTTTCTTTTTGATGGTGCGTCTTTCCACGCTTAAGTAAACTGCGGTTTCTTGGAGATTTTTTGGACTGTGAGAGGGACCGAACCGTGAAACACACCATGCTCTATGCCGCCTTGCTGACCCCGTTTCTGAGCGCCTGTGGGGGCTCGTCAGGGAGTGACAGTGACACCGGCGATACCGGCGGTGGCAATCCGCTGCCGGAAACCATTGCGGTTGAGGCCTACCGCTACTCCATCTGTGGTGCGCAAACCCCTGCCGCCAATGTGGATGTGATTGCCCACCAGGCGGATGGCAGCATCCTGAGGTCAGTGAAAACCGGCCCCGATGGCAAGGCAGAATTGACCTGGACATCCGCCGCTCATCTGACGGTGGCAGGACAATCGGTGGATGAATTCGGCGTGCGAGGTCCGGACATCTACACGCACACGGCGTGGCGCTCTGGCGACGCGGGCCGGTTCGGTTTTACGGATCTCACGGATCGACAGGGGTGCAGTTGTGCCACCGTCTCACTTGATGGCACCGACGTGCTGAGCCAGTACAGTGGGTTGAGCCTTTATTACACCGTTCGCCTGCCGGGTTACCTCTCCACCCGGCCGCTTAACAGCAACGGGGCGTCACTGGAACTGTGTGCCGAGACGGGGCAGCCGGCCCGCCTGGATCTGGTCCTGCGGTCCTCGTTCGGTGGCGAAAGCTACGGCGCGTCGCTGGAGGTCGATGTGACCAGTGACACCCTGGTGAATCTCGACCCGGCGATGTTTGCGGCGGACAAGAACCGGGGTGAGCTGGTCAACCTGGACATGAACGGCGACTTCATCGTGAGCTACAGCTTCGCCGAAACCAGTGAAGGCCGGCAGCATTCCTACTACGCCTATCCGGGCGAGCCCCTGTTCTATTTCCCGGGGCTCTATCAGCACAACCTGGCGCAAGCGTTTGATTACATCAACATCGGGGCCGTCGCCGAGGGCAGTGTGGATTACCAGCGTGGCAACCGGGATCGCATTGTGGACGGGTACGTGGCACTCAACCTGCCCACAACGCAGCAGCCCTTCGCCGATGAGGCCCTGCGGGTGCTTGAGGGGATGATGGAAGGCAGCCCGGTGTCGGGGTACGATTTCCGCAACATTGGTGAAGGCCGCAACCTGTTGAGTGTGGACATCGCCGACCGGAGCAGCAACAGTCGCTGGATTGTTGAGGCCCCCCTGTCGGGCTCGATGCCCGCCCTGGCGTTGCCGGAAAGCTACCTGGCCCAGCTGGAAACCATGGCAGCACCGGAGCTGCGGATCACCAGCTATGGCTACCATCAGAATCTGGACATCGACCGTTTCCGCCAGCGGGTGGTGGCGCTGGGCCAGCAAGGTGGCGCCCGTGACGCGTTCTTTGACCGTTACGTTTACGAGTCTCTGGTGATCAGCCTGAACCCCTGAACCGGGCCTGCCCGATACCGAAAACGCCCCGCTTAAGCGGGGCGTTTGTCGTTGTGGTTCCGGTACCAGCGCCAGCTCTTCAGTGCCAGCAGAACCGCGGCACCAGCGATGGCAAAGTAGCAGGAGTACAGCGCCACCGGAGGCGGCAGGAAGGTGAGGATCACCACGAAGAAGCCGATGCCCACCGGCCACATCCACCAGTAACCGGACGCCAGGCAGGCCAGCAGCAGGTAAGGGGCCACCAGCGCCATCAGTCCGGTGAAGCCGTAGAGTACCGCCAGGGTTAAGGTTGACATGAGTACGCCCATTAAAGTTGCTGATGTAATGCAAGTTTATGGTGGCGGGCAGGAGGGCGCCGTGAGGCGGATCAAAAAAGCCGGCGCTGGCCGGCTTTTTCTCTGTTACCCAAACAGCAACCGTTGGTTCTGCCAGATAAACAGGCCAATCAGCAGCAGCGGCAGCAGGGCCAGAAACAGCGCCACAATGGACTGGCCCTGAGGGCCGGTTTTCAGGGACTTGACGCTGAACACCACACTCAGCAGACAGCTGGCGACACCGCCCAGTGCCACCAGTGCGGCGGAGATGGCGCTGATCATGCCGACCTTGCCGCCCATGATTTCAGCGGCCTCTTTGCCGCCTTCGGCAAAGGCGTAGGGGCCGAAAGCGAGGAAAAAAGCGGTGACAAACAGGGCGTAACCCAGGCCCGCCAGTTTCAGTTCGCGACGCAGTTCGTTCACGTGATGCTCCTATGGACAGTTCGGTGCCATTGTACAAAAACGGCTGCCTCTGTGGGCAGCCGTCTGGCAAAAAGGTTCCGGACTCAGTGACTTTTGCGGCCACGCAGGATGATGGCGCCGATGGCAAACGCGGTCAGCAGCATGCAGTACCAGCCCTGTGCCACCACCGCGACCGGAGACAGGGAGAAGGTGGCCGCCAGCAGCAGGGCTTGGGCACCGTAGGGGATCAGCCCCTGAACAATGCAGGCAAAGATGTCGAGGGTGGCGGCGGCGCGACGCGGGGCCACCTGGTTCTGCTCTGCCAGAGAGCGGGCCACCGGGCCGGCAACGATGATGGACACCGTGTTGTTGGCCACGCAGGCGTTGGTGCTGGCCACCAGGGCGCCCATGCCCAGCTCCGCCGCGGCGGCATTGCCACGACGGCTCAGGCGGGCGATCAGGGCGGCCACCTTGTCGGTCAGCCAGGCCAGCCCGCCCTGGGCGTTCATCAGCGCGGCCAGGCCGCCCACCAGCATGGAGAGGATGAAGATCTCCTGCATCTTGGCGAAGCCGCCCATCAGGTCCTTACCCAGGGTCATCAGGCTGTAGTCGGCGGTGACAAAGGCGGTCACTGCGGCCAGCACGATGCCCAGTGACAGCACCACGAAGACGTTGATGCCAATGACCGCCAACACCAGGATCGCCAGGTAGGGCAGCACTTTAACCAGTTCAAACTGCTGGGGAGCCACTTCCGCCTGCCCGCTGCCGGCGATGGCAAACAGGATCACGGCGATCAGGGCCGCGGGGGCAGCGATGCGGATGTTCTCGCGGAACTTGTCCTTCATCTGCGCCCCCTGAGTGCGGGTGGCCGCAATGGTGGTGTCGGAGATGATGGAGAGGTTGTCACCAAACATGGCGCCGGAGAGGATGGTGCCCGCCATCAGTACGGGATCGATGCCAGCGGCCTGG
>CAZWED010000015.1:4411-19577 GCA_964632645.1 uncultured Ferrimonas sp.
ACAGCACCACACCTGCCATCAGGGCCGGCTCAATACCGGTCTGCTGGGCGATGCCCAGTGCCACCGGGGCAACCGCCGCGATGGTGCCCATGGAGGTGCCCATGGCGGTGGAGATGAACGCGCTGATCAGGAACAGGCCCGGCAACAGCAGCGAGGCGGGGATCAGGGTCAGGCCCAGGGCCACGGTGGCGTCCACACCACCGGTGGCGGAGACCACGGCGGCAAAGCCACCGGCCAGCAGGTAGATCAGACACATGGCGATGATGTTGCTGTCGCCGATGCCCCGGATAAAGGTGTTGATGCCGGTTTCCAGCGGTTGCTGAAAGCGCCAGGCGCCCAAAGTCAGTGCCAGCACGATCGCCGGCAGGATGGCGATCACCGGGGACAGCTCGTAAAACGCGAACGCCACACCCTGGAACGTCAGGTAAGTGCCGGTGCCGACAAACAGGATCAGGAACAGGACAAGAGGCAGCAGCGCCAGGGGAGTGGCGGCTGGGGTGTCGATGGCGGCGCTGGCGGGGCAGACCTGGGTTTGGCTCATGGGGGGCTCTCCAAGCGGGCCTCGGCGTCGGCCGTGGCACGGTACTACATTGGCGCCGACTTTAGTGGAATTCCAGAAGTCCGTCAATATAGACGTCTAAACGTCTTGCGCGGGTCGGGGATCGGCGGGGGGATCTGTGATCGGCGTCGAATCCCGCTGCTGCCGGGACAGCCACCACACCGGCAGCATGATCAACGCGGCACCGGCCACCATCGGCAGATCCGGCCGCTCACCAAACCACAGCAGGCCCACCAGGGCGGCCCAGACCAGGGCGGTGTATTCGGCACTGGCGATCCGGTTGCTCTCCACGGCCCGGTAAGCCACCACGCACAAGCCGGCGTACACCATGATCATGGCGCTGGAGCCCACGGCGGTGGCGGCGGGGGCGAGATCCCACGGCTTGCCCTCCCACAACGCCAGCGCGAATGCCGCGGGGATGGCGAACAGGTTGGTGAGCAGCAGGGTCTGCAGTACGCCGTGCTCGGTGGGGAGCTTGCGTACCATCAGGTTGTTGCAGGCGAGGGAAAACGCCACCAGCAGGGCGGCCAGGGCACCAATGTTGATCTCCGTCGGGCGCACCACCAGCAGCACGCCGCAAAACCCCACCAGTGAAGCGCCGATGGCGGCCCGGCTCAGAGACTCGCGAAACCACAGTACCGCCAGCGGCAACATCATCAGGGGCGCCGAGTGGAACAGGGCACTGGCGGTGGCGATGGGCAGGTGGGTCATCGCCGGCACCATGCACACTGCGCCCAGCAGCAGGATGTGCGCCCGGAGCAGGTGCCACTTCAGGCCCAGACGCCAGTGGCGGGGCTTGATGAACATCACCAGGGGAAGCAGCATCGCCACCGCCGCCACCAGGCGGAACAGCACAAACTGGAACGCGGCGACGTCGCTGTCCAGTGTCTTGATCAAGGCGTCGGATACGACGCCGGCGAGGTTGCCGAGCATCAGCAGAAGCATGGCGTTACGGGCGGAGATTGGGGACATATCAAACTTCGATGGGTACGGCGGAAGAGCAGGGTAGAGGGCGCGTTGGATTATGTATAATGATGAAAATTGTCGCTTTATGAGCTGAGCTAATGAAACTGCCGCCATTGCGCGCCACCCAGTGTTTTGAGGCGGTGGTGCGGCTGAACAGCTTCTCCAAAGCCGCCGAGGCCCTGCACATCACCCAAAGCGCGGTCAGCCACCAGGTGCGCCAGTTGGAGGCGTATTTGGGCGAAGCGTTACTGGCCCGCCAGGGGAAACGTTGGAACCTGACGCCCACCGGACAGCGGTACTATGAGGCGATCAGCCCCGCCCTTCACGGGCTGGCCCAGGCGGCATCGGTGATCCGAGAGGGGGAGGGCGGCCCCTTGCGGCTGGCCCTGTACAGCTCGCTGGCGGTGAAATGGCTGATCCCAAGGCTGGCCCAGTTGCGGCATTCCCATCCGGAGATTGAGCTCAGCCTCAATATGACCGCGGACGACCCGGTGTGCAGCGACGACGTCGGCGACTGCTTCATCACCATCAATCCCCCCTCCGTCGGCATGGTGGCGCACCCCCTGTACCAGGAGCGCTTGTTGCCCGCCTGCGGGCCGGGGCTGTGGCAGCAACTCAAAGGTCAGCCCCTGCCGGCCGCGCTCTGGCAGTACCCCCTGCTGTCGGTGGAGTCCAGCTTCCGTGCCCCCGGGGCGGACTGGCAGGCGTGGTGCGCGCAGCACGGTGCGCCCCTGCCCGGCTCATGTCGATTGCAGCACGTCAGCCATATGCTGCTGGCGGCAGAGGCGGCCCGCTACGATCAGGGCATCGCGCTGCTCAACCACTACATGCTGAATGACGAGGTGGGGCAGGGGCTGGTGCGGCTGCCGTTGCCGGATCTGGCTACCGGCGATCACTTCTACTTTGTCTACAAAGCCTCTCGTGCTCGCCAGCGTCATTTGACGGTGTTGGCGCACTGGTTGACGCAGCAGGGCTTCAACCGCAGCGCCGGATAATGGCGCAGGTTTTGAAGCCTGAGCGGCAGGGCGGTTACAATGGCGCTTTTCCGCTTATCAGGACAGTCCATGCACGTTCATATTCTGGGGATCTGCGGCACCTTTATGGGGGGGCTGGCGCTGTTGGCCCGCGCTCAGGGCCATCGGGTGACCGGCTCCGACGCCAACGTCTATCCGCCAATGAGCACTCAGCTGGAGGAGCAGGGCATTGAGCTTATCGAGGGGTACGACCCGTCGCAGCTGGATCCCGAACCCGATCTGGTGGTGATCGGCAACGCCATGAGCCGGGGTAACCCCTGCGTGGAAGCGGTGCTGGAGCGGGGCATGGCCTACACCTCCGGCCCCCAGTTCCTGTGCGACCACGTGCTGCCGGGTCGCTGGGTACTGGCGGTGTCCGGCACCCACGGTAAGACCACCACCGCCTCAATGCTGGCCTGGTTGCTGGAAGACAACCAGCTGGCGCCCGGTTTCCTGATTGGCGGTGTGCCCCAGGAGTTTGGCGTGTCCGCCCGACTGGGGGAGACCCCCTTCTTCGTGGTGGAGGCGGATGAGTACGACAGCGCCTTCTTCGACAAGCGTTCCAAGTTTGTCCACTACCGCCCCCGCACCCTGCTGATCAACAACCTCGAGTTTGATCACGCCGACATCTTTGATTCACTGGCGGACATCCAGCGTCAGTTTCATCACCTGGTGCGTACCGTGCCCGCTTCCGGCCAGGTGATCTGGCCGCAGAACGATGCGGCGGTGGCCGAGGTGATCGCCCGCGGTTGCTGGAGCGAGCAGATGCTGATCGGAGCGGATGGCTGGCAGGCCCGCAAACTGAGCGACGACGGCAGCCGCTTTGAGGTGCTGCTGGCGGGCGAGGTGCTGGGACAGGTGAACTGGGACCTGATGGGGGACCACAACATTCACAATGCACTGGGCGCGCTGGCGGCGGCACGCCACGTTGGGGTTCGCCCCGCCGACGGCATCGCCTCACTGGCGCATTTTGTCGGTCCCAAGCGCCGTATGGAGCGGCGTGGCGAGGCTGGCGGTGTGGCCCTGTATGACGATTTTGCCCACCATCCCACCGCAATCGCGACAACCCTCAGCGGCCTGCGTGCCCGCCTGGGCAGCGAACGACGTCTGTTTGCGGTGTTGGAGCCCCGCTCCAACACCATGAAACAGGGCGTGCACCAGGACACCCTGGCGGCCTCGCTGGCGGCCGCCGACGCGGCCTACGTGTTTGAGCCCCAGGGGCTGGGTTGGGACCTGGCCGGCGCGATGGGCCGGGCGCCGGTGCCGGTGCAGATCAGCGACTCGGTGGAGGGGCTGATTGCGCGCATTGTCGGTGACGTCCGCCCGGGAGATACCATACTGGTGATGAGCAATGGCGGCTTCGAAGGGATCCACACCCGTCTGCTGCAAGCCTTGGAGCGCCAACATGACAAAGCGTGAGCAAGCCATCACTTTGGCCTTTACCGGGGCATCCGGTGCCCCTTATGGGCTGCGCCTGCTGGCCTGTTTGTTACAATCCGGCCTCCAGGTCCACCTGATGATCTCCGCCGCAGCCCGTGTGGTGCTGATGGAGGAGGAGGGGATGAGCCTGCCGGGCAACCCGAAAGCCTGCGAAGCGTTGCTCAGCGAACGCTACGGGGCCGAGCCCGGACAGCTGCGGGTGTACGGCAAAGAGGAGTGGTTTTCTCCGGTGGCGTCCGGTTCCGGTGCGCCAAGGCGCATGGTGATCTGTCCCTGCTCCACCGGCACCCTGGCGGCGGTGGCCACCGGGATGAGCAACAACCTGATCGAACGTGCCGCCGATGTGGTGCTGAAGGAGCGTGGGCAACTGATTCTGGTGCCGCGGGAAACCCCCTTTAACGCCATCCACCTGGAACACATGCTGAAGCTGACCCAACTGGGTGCCACGGTGATGCCGGCGGCCCCGGGGTTCTATCACCGCCCCACCTCCATTGAGGAGCTGGTGGACTTTATGGTGGCCCGAATGCTGGACCACCTGCAGATTGAACATCGACTGATGACCCGCTGGGGTTACGGTCCAAACTCTGACTCAAATAACGGCAATTAAGACCATGAGTGAACTGAAGAAGCACAGTCTGAAGGAGATGATCTCCGAGGACCAGATCAACGCCATCCTGGATAAGCTGGCAGAGCAGATCAACCGAGACTACGCCGACGTGGACAACCTGCTGCTGGTGGGTCTGCTGAAAGGCTCCGTGGTCTTTATGACTGACCTGGCCCGCCGCCTGAAGGGCGACATCCGCTTCGACTTCATGACCGCCTCCTCCTACGGCAACAGCACCGAATCCTCCGGTGAAGTGAAGATCGTGATGGACCTGGCCAACAACATCCATGGTCGCCATGTGATGCTGGTGGAAGACATCATTGATACCGGCCGCACCCTGGCCAAAACCCGCGAGCTGCTGATGACCCGCGAACCGGCCAGCCTGAAGATCTGCACCTTCCTGGACAAGCCGGAGCGCCGCATCACCGATGTGCCGGTGGATTACATCGGCATTCAGATCCCGGACGAGTTTGTGGTGGGTTATGGCCTGGATTACGCCGAGCGTTATCGCCAGCTGCCCTACATCGCGACAGTGGTTCACGAAGAGTGAGCACGAAAAAGGCGCCGGAAGGCGCCTTTTTTCTTGTCCGGCTCGCCGGACGGGTTACTCCCCGTCGTTGGCCGGGGGCTGCAGGGCCGATTCCAGCAACTCCACCAGTGCCGCGCCGAGGTCGCCATCGCGCCAGTGGGTGTCGTCGCCCTGCTTGTGGGGGATCTGTGGCTCAGTCATGCGGGTCCTCTTATTGCGATCAATCGCGTCCGGGGTGGAGCCGACAGGTTAGGCAATGGCCCCGAGATCACTCCATTCGACTTTGGTCTAACTTTTCGAATCCGCCTTGTCCGGATTCTGGTAGGCCTCTTCCAGCAGTTCCACCAACTGCTGGCCCAGCTGGCCATTGCGCCATTCTGAAGGCGTTTCGGCCTGCTCCTGCTTTCTGTCCACTTCTGCCATGGGGCACCTCCGAACGACACGGTTTCCTCCCTTTCTGTGTATCACCAGTCCGGCAAACGATCGAGCAAAGAATGTACTGGTCTGGCCATTGCTGCCTTATGGGAGCGGCTTATCGCCACCCGGGGCGGCGGTTATAACTCAGGCAATCCGTCTCTTTTTCCTGCGCTGCCTTGCGGTTAGAGTAGGGGGCCGCGGTACGTGATGGTTTTGTTGAAGGAGAGCTGGGCATGATGAAAGTGGGACTGGTTGGATGGCGGGGCATGGTGGGCTCCGTGCTGATGCAACGGATGCAGGAGGAGGGGGACTTCGAGTTGATCGCGCCCACCTTCTTTACCACCTCCCAGGTCGGCATCTCCGGCCCCCACGGTGACCCGCTCAAGGACGCCTACGATCTGGATGCCCTTGCCGAACAGGCGGTGATTCTGACCTGTCAGGGGGGCGAGTACACCAGCGAGGTGTACCACGCCCTGCGCCAGAAGGGCTGGCAGGGGTACTGGATTGACGCGGCCTCCACCCTGCGCATGGCAGAGGATGCGGTGATCGTGCTGGACCCGGTAAACCGCACCGTGATCGACGACGCCCTGGCGCGCGGACAGCGCACCTTTGTTGGCGGCAACTGCACCGTCTCATTGCTGTTGATGGCGCTGGGGGGGCTGCTGGAGGAGGACCTGATCGAATGGGTCAGCCCGATGACCTACCAGGCGGCATCCGGCGCCGGCGCCCGCAACATGAAGGAGCTGATCCAGCAGATGGGGGCTCTGCACGACAGCGTGGCGGCGTCGCTCAGTGACCCCGCCAGTGCCATTCTCGATATCGATCGCACCATCACTGAAACCCTGGCCAGCGACGCCTTTCCCAAGGCGCAGTTTGGTGCGCCACTGGCGGGCAGCCTGATCCCCTGGATCGACAGCGCCCTGCCCAGCGGCCAGAGTCGGGAGGAGTGGAAGGCCCAGGTGGAAGCCAACAAGATCCTCGGGCACCCGGAAGGCCACGTGCCGATCGACGGCATCTGTGTGCGCGTCGGAGCGATGCGCTGCCACAGTCAGGCGCTCACCATCAAGCTGCGTCAGGACCTGCCCATCGAGGTGATTGAGCAGAAGTTGGCGGCGCACAACCCCTGGGTCAAGGTGATCCCCAATGACCGCGCGTTGAGCATCGCCGAGCTGTCACCGGCCAAAGTGACCGGTACCCTGAGTGTGCCGATTGGTCGCTTGCGTAAGCTGAACATGGGGCCGGAATACCTCGCCGCCTTCACCCTCGGGGATCAGTTGCTGTGGGGCGCGGCGGAACCGCTTCGCAGGATGTTACGAATTCTCGTAGTGTAAAAGCGCTAATTTGGATGCAGAGGGAGCTAAAATAGCTCCCTTTTTTGTGCTTCAGCTCCAATTTTGACATTTTGTCCCGCTTCCAAGAGAAAAAATTAGGCCCGTAGCACAGTTGTGTTAAGAAACCAGACGTAGAGTGTGGTCACTCATAACGGCGTTAAGGCAATCCTCATGCATACTGTGTCGGCCATGGAGGCCAGCGGCACGTCCAGCTGGAGTTCTCCCACTCAAACCCGTTTCCGGCAGCGGGATCAAGTGCTTATCCGCCTGGCGGAACAGCTCATCCGTGACCAGGGTCTGGTCTCCTTCCGATTCTCTGAATTGGCCCCTCTGGCTGGCTGTAGCGCGGGTACGCTTTATAAACACTTCTCCAGCAAGGAAGACCTGCTGGTGGCCATTTTTGCCCGTCATGTTGAACAGATGGTGGAGCGTCAGCCCCACTTTATGACCAGCCAGCTGAGCTTCGCCGAGCGCTGGGTGGCGATGCACCTGTGTGCTGTGGTTGCGGTTAACCGCTCCGCCTGGACCCTCGGCTTCAACACCCTGGGTGGCGCCCCCAAAGTGGTGGAGCGCGCCAGCGAATACCGGGTTCAGGAGCTGAAGATGTACCTGGAGCAGTTCTACACCGCGATTCTTCGTGTGGTGGAGGGCGCGCGCATCCAGGGTGAGCTGAACGCCACCGATGAAGAGGTGAAAACTCTCCACGCCATGATGGCCTGCTTCCAGCGCGGTGCCTCAGGGGTGATCCACAACCCGCTGATGAGCAACGCCGTGAAGCAGCTGGATACCCGTGAGATCTTCTCTGCGTTTGCGATCCTGGTTGGCACCTTGAACTGGCAGCGTCCGCTGCAGGAAGACTCCTACCAGCGGATCATCGCGGAAGTGGAGCACCAGCTGGCCGCCAGCGAAGAAGATCAGGCGATGGTCGCCGCCTTCTAAGCGGCGTGACGCCGGCCTCTTGTCAGGCTATTGGCAAACTCCGGACGGGCGGCCAGCAGGGCCGCCCGTTGCGTTTCGGTGGGGGTGCCTTCCGGCAGGCGCAGTTTCTGTCGGTTCAGCTGGGTTCGCGCCGCAGCGGCGATCTTCATGGTCGCGACCGGACCCTCAATGGCGTAGTGCTCCACGCCGCCCACCTGCTCCAAGACTCCAGCCAGTTTCAGCTCCTCCACCGCCGGGTGGTTCAGTGGCATGGAGACCAGGGACTTGCCCTGCAGGAAGAACTCTCTCAATACCGCCCGCTCGGTACCGTCCAGCACCGACAGCTTTTCGGTGATCTGCTGCCGACGCTGCTCCTGCTGCTGACGACTCAGCAGTTCACCAAAGCCGATGCGCAGGGCCCACGCCAACAGGTAGGTGGCGCTCAGTACCACTCCCAGCCCCAGCCCGAAGCCATGACTGTCTACCCATTCCCTGAGAAACAGGGATTGCAGGGTGGACAGCGGCAGCCACAGCAGGGCCAGGCAGGCCAGCAGGGTCCAGAGGGCCAGCTGACCGAGCATGGGGCCGACAGGCAGTTGTCGAAGTAGGGCGAGAATTTGGGACATGGGTGCTCCAGAACGACAGAATCTCGTCACATTCCAGGTTGAACAGTAGGAGTAAGCAAGCTTGATGCCACCGACGTTGGCCGGTGGCGCTTACAGCAGGGGCGACAGGGTAAATTTGCCCTCATGATTGCGCAGGAGCGTCGGGCCGGTCTCCTTCTGGGTGAGCCCCTGAGCCGGGCCGATCTGGCACTCCACCCGGGGAAACAGTTTGCCCCGGACGGTGATCTGCACGCGCTCGAAATAGTGTTCGATCTCGTGTTCCACCATATGGAGTTGTTCCAGAACGCTGGCGTGCTGGGCATCGATGCGTTCACGCCCCAGGGTCAGTTGCTGACGCAGACTCTGCAACGGGTCGGCGCCATCGTCGGGAACCGGTTTGAGATTGCGCTGGGCCAGGCGCAGCTTCATGGCCTGATCTTCCAGGGCCTTCAGCTTCTGGCTCAGTTGCTCCTGCTGCGCTTTGAGGGTCTCGATCCCTTCCCCCAGCCTCAGGCGGGTCTGGGCACCGGCCCGGGCGCCGAGGGTCACCGTTTCCACCGGGCCGGCGCAGCGGATCTCGCCGCCCACCAGATCGCCCTTGCGGCCATTTTCATCGCCGACTTTAAGCTGGCCACGACAGTGCACATTGCAGTGCATCAGCTGGCGCTCAACCAGCAGATCGCTGCCACTGTCCACCAGCCCGTACTGGATAAAGCGTGCGGCAACCTGTCCTTTGGCAATCAGGCAGCAGGTGAGGCTGCCGTCGTCACGCTGACGGCCCACCGCCCCCTGGGTGACCACGATGTCGCCGCCCGCTTCCAGGCGGGCGCCGTCAACAAAGCCTCCCACGGTGATGTTGCCGGTGGCGCGGATCCGCATCCCCTCGCTGACCTCACCCTGGATCAGCACGGAGCCTTCGTAATCGATGTGGCCAAACTTGGTGTCCACCTGCTTCACCGTCAGCACTTCGTCCACCGCCATGCCGTTGCGGCTCTCCACCGGTTGCCCCGGCTGGCTGGCGCGCAGCAGGTTGGCATCCGCCGGATCCAGCTCCGTCCCTTTGCCGGGCTGGATGGCGAGGTCTTTGGCGGGTTTGGCCTTGAGGGGCTTGCCGGTGACGGTGTAGCCATCCTGGCCCGGCTGCGGGGGATGGCGTCGCATCAGGGGTTGCCCCCGTTTCACCATGATCACCGAGCCGAGGTCGAGCATGTCCACTTTGCCACCGGTCTGTTCCTGGGGTTTCAGCAGGCGTTCACGGGCAAGGGGCACAAGGCGCTCCAGGCGAGCGGCTTTGCCGTGCCGGGGACTGCGTCCCCGGGCGATCTCCGCCTGCACCCGGCTGCCGGGGGCGCCACGGCGTGCCTGGGCCAGCAGGTCGTCAATGGCGGGGCGCAACAGGCCCTGGCTCACGCTCATCTCCTGAAGGGCTTCCAGCAACTGGGCAAAGGTGGCGTGCTGGCCACCCTGGGGGCAGACCAGTTCAGCGCGCAGGGTCATCTGGTCAGCAGAAAGGGAAAGGTGCCACTGGCCGTTGCGGCGTTCCGCCAGGCGCAGTCGCAGGGGGGTGTCCGCACTGTCGCCCTGGCGACGGGCAGCGAGGTCTTTCAGACCCTGCTCAATCTCCTCCTCCAACACCGCGAAACTGGCATAGGGGCCGCCTCGCAGCAGGTCACGCAATTGGGTGAGGGTGACCTGATCGCTCTGCGACGGGATCAGATCGATGCAAACGGCATTTTGTGACTCATCGAAAATGAGCGTCAGGTTACTGGACATGGCGAAATTGAGTGAATGGGTTATCGACAGCGCCGGGCCAGTATAACGGGAGGATTTTTCAGGGAAAAGCAAAAAACCCCGGCCGTGAGGCCAGGGTTCTTAAATTTGGTGCAGATGGGGAGACTTGAACTCCCACGTCCGAAAGGACACTAGCACCTGAAGCTAGCGCGTCTACCAATTCCGCCACATCTGCAAATGTGGTGCACGAGGGGAGACTTGAACTCCCACGTCCGTACGGACACTAGCACCTGAAGCTAGCGCGTCTACCAATTCCGCCACTCGTGCAATGTAATCAACGTCGATGGTGCAGATGGGGAGACTTGAACTCCCACGTCCGAAAGGACACTAGCACCTGAAGCTAGCGCGTCTACCAATTCCGCCACATCTGCTCTGCGATGCATCGTCGTTGCTACGGGGGCGCATTATAGGGGGATTTCAGATTCGGTCAACAACCATTTTCAGATATTTTTTCTGTCTGCGTAGATTTTGAACTTGTTGTTGGCGGCCAGGATATTCACGCGACCGAAAGCGTGAGCGAGATCATCGCCATAGGGCAGGTGGTGGTTGGCCACGATGATCAGTTGTCCCCCCGGTTTCAGCGCCCTGGCGGCGTCCCGGATAAACTGACGGGCGGTGTCGAAGGTTTGCTCGGCGCCGTGATGGAACGGGGGGTTGGAGACGATAAGGTCAAACTGCCCCTTAACCTGATCCAGGCCGTTGGAGGGGTATACCCGTCCCTTCAGGCCGTTCTGCAACAGGGTTTGCTCGCTGGCGGCCAGGGCCATGGCGTTGATGTCCACCATCTCCAGCTCAATCTCCGGATTGCGCCGGGCCAGAAACGCCCCGATCACCCCGTCACCGCAACCGAAATCCAGCACCCGGCCTTTGGGGTGCGCTGGCAGATGCTGCAGCAGCAGTTCGGTGCCCGGGTCCAGTTCGCCGTGGCTGAACACGCCGGGCAGGGACGCCAGAGAGAGCGGGCCGTCCGGGGTGGTCACGTCATAGGGCAGCCACCAGTCGGCCAAATCCAGCGGACGGGCCTGCTGCACCTGACCGCTCAGCAACTGGCAATGATTGCCGGACGCCAGCTTGGGGCACTGGCCCAGCAGCGATTGCACGGTTTTCCCGGCGCTGCGGATGCCGCCCTTGTTTTCCCCCACCAGATAGACCGGAGCCCCCTCGGGCAGGACCGCGCAGGCCAGAGCCGCCAGATAACGCAACTGCTCGCGGGCTTTCGGAATCCGCAGGATGGCGGCCTCGGCCTCAATGCCCTGGCCGTTGATGCCAAAGTGCAGGCGGGCACCGGAGTGCTGCTGACTGAGACGCTGATGATTCAGGTAATCCGACGTCAGGATGTGCACCTGTTTGCCCGCCTCTGACAGAGCGTGGGGCAGGGTGTCGCTATCCGCGTTCAACAGGAGCAGACGGGTGGGCAGGCGATCCAGGTGCTTCAGCACCAGCTGGCTGGGGTTGGTCAGGGACATAGTGAAACATCGCGAAAAAAGATGCCGGCTAGTATACCCCCGCCCCGGTGATGTGGCCTAACGGTCGGCGTTTTTGCCACGCGCTGACGTGGGACGAATTGGCCGGCTGATCTTCCACCCCAGCCGCAGGAATTAGCGGCTATCCTTCAAGTAACGAGACGACAGGAACGCGCTGTCAGACCGCAGGGGAACGGACATCGCCCCGCGGGTTGCGCTGCACAATCGAGGCTCTGGGATGGCAGGTAGGTAAGCCATGTTCGGGGCCCTTTTTATCACTTTTCAGGATTTTGGCAGCACCATGACGCAATTGGCCAAGGGACGGTTTCTCAGTTTGCGATGGAAGTTTGTCCTCGCCACCATCACCCTTCTTCTGCTTATCAGCCTGATCATCGGGCTGTTGGGCGTGCGCCGTTTCAATGAACAGATGGATCGGGTGCTGGTCAACCAGCATCACGCCCTGTGGCGCGACTATCAGGTCAGCCTGGGGGCCACCGAGCAGCGCCTGGTGAACCTCAGCCAGGAGTTTCACCTGATGCTGGGGGATCAGGCGGGCTTGTCGATGGCGGCAATACGCTCCCGCAGCACCGAGCGGTGGGCGGAGTTCGAACTGTTCTGGGATCTGAAAGGGATGGGGCTGTTTGATGCCCGGATGCAACCGGCCCTGGCCCTGGGCTCGGTGTCCGGTGAGGGGGATCCATGGCTGCGCCGCATCCTGACCACCGGTGAGCCGGAATCCCGGGTCCACTGCCACCTGCTGTGCCTGATCGAAGTGGGGGTGCCGGTGCTGGTGGAGGGCGACATCCACGTCATGGTGCTGGAGAGTGACCTGGCGGAAGTGCTGGCGCCCCTGAGTGAGAATCATCAGGTTGAGCTGGCGCTGTTCAGTGCGGACGCCGGAGCCGGCCCCTGGGCACGCCGACTGCTTAACGTGACGGATCGGGCCCACACCCTCAGCCTGTTGAACACCGTGGCCACGGACACCCCCCTGTCAGCGCTGAGCGAAGGGCCGCATCAGGTGACCTACGACGGCGCGCACTGGGCGATCTACGCCTGGCCGGTGGGGGGACAGGGTGAGCAGTTGGTGCTGTTGCGGGACGTCAGCGATCTGGCCCAGAGCGAACGGGCCTTTATTGGCGATCTGCTGGGCATCCTGCTGATGGCGGTGCTGCTGGCCGGCGGCCTTGGCAGCGTGGCCCTGTGGCGGCCGCTGGATCGCCTGCATCGGCTGGGGCGGGCGTTGCCCCTGCTGGCGCAAAGCCGCTTTGACGACCTGCGGGATCGCCTCAATAACCGGCCGGGCTGGGCCCGGGACGAACTGGACCAGCTCGAGCACACCACGCTGGAGGTCGCCTCCCAGCTTGAACGGCTGGAGGGGGACGTTGACCGCTACACCAACGAGCTGCAGCGGATGGCGATGATGGACGCCCTGACCGGCCTGCCTAACCGCGCCATGTTCCACCGCGAGATGGCCAAGGCTCTGGCCAGCATCGGCCGCACAGACGAGCAGATCGCCCTGCTGTTCCTGGACCTGGACGAGTTCAAGCGGGTCAACGACACCCTGGGGCATGACATCGGCGACGAGTTGCTGAAAACCGTCGCCAGCCGCCTGCAAAAGTGCATCCGCAGCATGGACACCGTCTGCCGGCTTGGCGGTGACGAGTTCACCATCATCGTGCGGGGCCTGGAGTCGGAGGGGGACATCCACCGCATCATCCACCAGATATTCACCAGCCTGCAGCAGCCCCTGCAGCTGGGGCGCCACACCCTGATCATCACCACCAGCATCGGCGTGGTGTTCTGCGACAACCCGATGATGCGCCCCGAAGAGCTGCTGAAACGGGCCGATCTGGCGATGTATCAGGCCAAGCAGGCCGGGCGCTCCAACTATCGGGTGTTCAATGAGCAGATGCTGGAGAGCGCTTCACGACGCCTGATGCTGGAGCAGGAGATCCGCATCGCGGTGAAGGAGCGGCAACTGGCGCTGGCGCTGCAGCCGATCCTGTCGATGGGCACGCATCAACTGGTGGGCTTCGAGGCGCTGGTGCGCTGGTACCACCCCAGCCGCGGGCTGGTGATGCCGTCGGAGTTTGTGCCCGAGGTGGACGAAAGCAAAGAGGGGATAGAACTGGGCAACTACGTGTTGAGCGTGGCGGTGGAACTGCTGGCCCGTTACAGCAAACGCCTGGGGCGGGACGACTTCTACGTTTCCGTTAACCTGTCACCCAATCAGTACATGAACGCGCACCTGGCGGATCACCTCAAGGCCCTGCTGGCGCAGCACCGGGTTGAACCCGAACGCCTGGTGCTGGAGTTGACCGAAGAGAGCCTGATCAAGAACCTCGACCGGGCCATGGCCATCATGCACCAGCTCAAATCCATGGGGGTGCGGATCGCCATCGATGATTTCGGCACCGGTTACTCGTCGCTGAGCTACCTCAAGCAACTGCCGTTCGACCTGCTGAAAGTGGATCGGGGTTTTGTGGCGGATCTGGACAACTCCGACGTCGATCGGAACATCGTCACCAGCGTCATTGAGCTGGCCCACAATCTGAAGCGGGAGGTGGTGGCGGAAGGGGTGGAGAGCCATGATCAACGCCAGTTTTTGCGCCAGATTGGCTGCGACTACGCGCAGGGCTACCTGTTCTCGCCGCCGCTGGACGAGCGCCAGGCCCAGACCCTGCTGGAACAGCTTGGTGAGGACCTGCGCTGGCCCGATGAAGAGCGCGGTGTGCAGCTGCTGGGGCGGCTGAACCGCTAGTCGGCCAGTTTCAGCAGTTGCTGGAGCTCCGACTGGGTCAGTTGGTAGCTGTTGGCAATCCGCTCCAGCTCACGGGCCCGGAGGGTTTTTCCCGCCACGGTGTCCGGCACCGCCTGCAGGTGGTCAAAATCCGGGGCGCAGACGCACAGCATCCGCGCGCCCCGTTCCCCCATGACGGACAGGTAACGGAGATTGGGGCAGGGTTGCTCCCGCCACGGCGCCTGCAGGCAGGAACCGGCCAGAGCCGGTCCCGCCATCAGCGCCAACATCAGCAGCGCCGCTCTCACGCCAGGCGCTTCTCAATGGCGTCCATCAGACGCCCGGCGATGTTGATGTCGAACGCCGCTTCGATCTCCCGCACGCAGGTGGGGCTGGTGACGTTCACCTCCGTCAGCTTGTCGCCAATCACGTCCAGTCCCACAAAGATCAGGCCGCGGCGCTTCAGCTCCGGCGCCACCGCTTCGGCGATGCGACGATCGCTGTCGGACAGCGGCTGGGCGACACCCAGGCCCCCGGCGGCCAGGTTGCCACGGGTTTCGCCGCCCTGGGGAATGCGGGCCAGACAGTAGGGCACCGGTTCACCGTCCACCACCAGGATGCGCTTGTCCCCCGCCTTAATCTCGGGAATGAACTTTTGCACCATGGCGTAGTACTGGCCGTGGTTGGTCAGGATCTCGATTATCACCCCCAGGTTGCCGCCATCCTCGCGCACGCGGAAGATGGAGGCGCCGCCCATGCCATCCAGCGGCTTCAGGATGATGTCACCGTG
>CAZWED010000016.1:0-19459 GCA_964632645.1 uncultured Ferrimonas sp.
ACCAGCGGTCAGGCGGAGGATCTCATTCTGGTAATTGGGCAGATTATTGGGCGCCACGCCCTGAATCGGGTCAAAACAGGAGCCGTCATACACAGCCAGGAAAGAGATGCCCGCTTTGGAGTCACGACGGGTGCGGATCCAACCGCGCACCGTGACTTCGCTGCCGACAGCGTGATCGCCTTTGAGGACGTCAGCAATGGTTGCCAGGGTCATACTCGAAAAGTTCTCCAACGAGTCGTTTACTATGGGGTTTTCGGCCTTGCGCCGGACAGGACATCTTACCTTGATACGCCAGTTTCTCAAGGCCCAATTCCTACGGACCGTAAGGGGATTCAGCGTAACCGAGATGGCGAACCAATTGTTCAATCATAGCCGCTGTCGCGCCCCACACCTGATGGGGCATAAAGTAGACACCCTGGACCCCGTCGGGCCGACGCACAGGCAGTTTCCAGCGTGAGCGTGGCTCAAGAAAATCCACCAGCGGAGCGCGGAACAGGCGGGCCACCTCCCGTTCCGACAGAACCGGCTCAAACGGGCGGGTGATCAGGGCCACCTGGGGAAACACCCGAAACCGGCTGATGGTATGAAACACCGGCAGCGCGCCGATCCGGTAAACGCTGTCCGGCGGCAGGCCGATCTCCTCCCAGGACTCCCGCACGGCGGTGTGCCAGGGGCTTGGGTCGGTGGCGTCCATCTTGCCGCCCGGGAAGGCGATCTGGCCGGCATGGGTAGGCATGTGCGCGGTGCGTTCGGTCAGCAGCAGGTGCAGTTCGCCGTCGATCTCCTCCAGAGCGATCAACACTGCGGCATCGCGCAACTTGGGGTGCGAGGACATGATGCTGCGCAGCGGGTCTTCGCCATCGCTGCCGGGCTGGAGCTGAAAGCGCAGGAGAAATTCCGTGGTATCCATTGTGGTCCGGTGACGGTGTGGGTCCTTTCAGAGTGCCAGATGTGCCCGGTGCGGGCTAGGGGGCGGGTTTCTCCCGGTAGGCGTCGAGGGCCTGGAGCAGCCATTCGGCGCTGGGAACCGGCGCCTGATCCGGACACTGGATCTGGTATGCCCGGCCGCTGAAGCTGCTCTTGGTGGCGGCAAACTCAATAAACTGCTCGGCCGTTGGGGTGTGGCCCCGGTTGAGGATGTAGCGGTACTTGCGCTCGATGTGGTCGCGGGCGGCTTCGCCGTCGTACTCCTTGCCGTTACGAATGAACAGGCAGGGGGCCTGCTCAATCTGCTGCAGCAGGTGTTGGATCTCCAGCTCGGAGGCGGTGTTGGCCGCGGCCACCGGAGGCAGCAGGAAAGCAAAAATCAGGGCGATCAGGACTCGGTACATCGTCGGACTCCGGTGCTGGGCTGGAGAGGGGGCGTGGGCCGTCTGTCCCATCTTCGCCTGAGTTTGCCGGGGGATCCAGTCCCCGCCGCAGATCCTATAATCCAGCGTTGTAGCTGGCAGTTAAGGAGGGCGGTTATGGAGAATGTCGACAAGAACGCCATCGTCGACAGCGACGACGGCCACGTTGAGGTGGATGCGGTGATCGGCGAGCAGGATGCCACCATGCAGCTGGTCATTGAAGCAAGCAATGAATCTACGGCTCAGGAGCAGTTTCAGTTGCTGCTGGCGCAGGCCCGGGGGCAGTGCCCGTCGGTGACCGGCTCAGCCCGGTGGCAGGGAAAACGGCTGGACGCCCAGTTGGTGTTTCCCTCCGCCGCCGAACGCCTGACGTTCGAGATGTCGCTCAGTTAAGCGGTGATCCAGTAGGGCACCTGTTGCGCGGCAATAAACGCCTCGGCATCGGCGCCGTGCAGCAGGGCCAGGGTACTGAGCAACCCCGCCTGCAAACAGGTGGCTCCCGCCACCGTCATCTGGCGCGGCGCCCCGTGGGTGGCCCAGCCGGTTTTGGGATTCAGCAGGTGGCTGTAGCGGATGCCGTCCCGCAGCAGGTAACGCTGGGTGTCGCCACTGGTGGCCAACGCCCCCGACGACAGGGTGAGGGGCAGCGGCGCGGTGGTTTGCGCCGAGGCGGGGGTGATGCCGACCCGCCAGGGCGTCTGCACCGGCATCGACAGGGCCAGGTCGCCACCGAAGTTAACCAGAACCGGCGTTGCCGGGGCCAGTTCAGCCATAAGCGTGGCCACGCAATCCACCGCGTATTCCTTGCCGATGCCACCAAAATCCAGCTCCATGCCGTCGGGCAGTGAGACCCACTGCGCGTCCCACGCCACCTTGTCCCAGCCAATCCGCGCCAATAACGGGGCGATCGCCTGCGGCGACGGCAGGCGGTCCGAACCGTCAAACCGCCAGACCTGACGCAATACCCCGGAAGTGAGATCAAACAGGCCGTCGCTCAGGCGGTAACAGGTGTCAGCAAAGCGCAGCAGCCGGTGGGTCTCCTCATCGATGGCCACCGGCTTGCCCTGGCTGCGGTTGATGCGGTCACACAGGTTGCCAGTGCGGTAGCGGCTGAACTTGGCCTCAATGGCGTCGGTGCGCGCCTGCGCTGCCCGCAACAGGCGTTCCGCCAGAGCCGGGTCGTCGGTGCGCATCAGCACCACACAATCACAGGCCATGGCGGCAAAGCGGCCCTGGAAGTGGTCGTGATGGCGGACGAGCTGCGCCGTTGTCATCAGAAGCGATAGCTCAACTGGGCCATCAGGGCCTTCACCTCGGGATAGAGCTCAAGGTTGGCCAACTGGCCCGGTCCGGCGGGGCCGTCCGGTTGCTGAACATAATACTCAAGCCTGAGAGCGGCCTGGTTGTCGCCGATGGAAAAGCCGTACTTGAGTCCCACCGTATAGGTGTCCATCTCCGCCAGTCGGTAGTCCGCGCTGGCGTAAACCGGCAGCGGCGAGTCGTCCAGGAGATAGGGCTGGTAGAACTCGGCGGCGGACTGCCGGTAGTACCGAAGGTGAGGTTCCAGGCTGTGGCCGTTACTGAACAGCCAGTTCAGCCGGGCGTCCAGCGTGTGGGAGTCGATCGCCCAGTCGTCGGTCATAAAGCGGTAACTGACGTCCAGAACCGGGGCGCCAAAGTGCACCTTGGTCTGCCAGAACAGGGCGTGTTTGCTGCGGCTGTCCGGCCGGGATTCGTACAGGTGGTGCAACGCCGTCCCCTCGCTGTCCACCACGGACACCAGCTTAAAGGGATCGGTCTGGTAGCCGTCCACCTGAGCGTAGCTGTAGTTGAGCTGCATGATGACACTGCGGTTGATCACCTGGGTGACCCCCAGCGTCAACTCGGCGGTGGTTTTGTGCTCTTTGGCGTTGCCCCGGGTGGCGCTGAACGCCGACGCAAACGCTGCCTCGTCGGGGTAGTCCGCCCGCAGGGGCATGGTGGCCAGCGGCAACGGCGTGCGGCCCTCCGGCTCAAGGGTGTCGAAAAACGCGGCGGTGCCGATTCGAAATGCGGTGTTTTTCCGGTTCAGGTAGCGGGTGACGCCGCCACTGATGCCGAGGGAGGTGTAGTCGTATTCCTTGGAAAGGTGCGCGCCCAGATCGTAGTCCCAGTTCTCGCTCAGCGCCGCGGCCCAGCCCGCGTTGAGCTGAACCCTGGTGTCCCTGAAGGTGTCGTCCAGCGGCGTTTCGCCCGCCTCGGTGGTGTACTCGCCGCGCCCGGATGGGCGGGTAAAGGTTTGCGGAGTGGTTTGCACAACGGCGCCGGTGGGCGTGGCACCGGTCAGGCTGTCAACGGTGACCGACAGGCTGAGCTGTTCATCGTCTGCGTTGGTGCGTACCCCCTGTACCGTCCCTTCGACGGCCGTGACCCTGTCGGCATCCTCGCCGTAGTAGAGCAGGGCAGCGGTAAAGTCCCAGTTGGCGTCATCGTCGAACCAGTCCGCCTGCGCCGGCGCCACCAGGGCCTGACTGGCCACCATCAAACTGCCGGAAATGCAGGCAAATCTTTTGTCCTTCAGTTGCATCCACAGCCTCCACCGGCGGTGCCCCGGCCACCGCTGCTCGCTTCCTTGGAAAAATAGATGTGATCATCGAAGCCCTTGTCGAGGGCATCCGCTTCCAGGGCCATGCGGGGGTCCGCCAGGCGATCCCGCTCCCAGGGATTGACGCCCAGGGTGCTGCAACCGCTGAGCACCACCAGGCAAAGGAGTGTGACGATTCCTTTCATTGGTTGTTTCCTTACTGCAGGTGGCTTGCCACCTCATCCATGAGTGCCTCGGACTCGCTCTTTCTGAACCCCACGTGGCGGGTCAGGATTTCGCCATCCTTGATCAGGTAACTGGTGGGCATTCCGGGCACCTGATAGGCCTCGGCGATGGTGCCCTCGGGGTCATAGTGAATGGCAAAGTTGGCCGGGTATTTGGCCAGAAACGGCTTGGCGTCCTGGGGATCGACGTCGACGTTGACCGCCACCACGGTAAGCCCCTTGGGGCCAAGCTCGGTCTGCAGGCGGTTCATAAAGGGGAAGCTGTAGCGGCAGGGACCACACCAGCTGGCCCAGAAATCGAGGTACACCACCGATTCCCGCGACAGGTTAATCAGGGTGGTGGCCTTGCCGTTGACGGTCAGAGGGAAATCCGGAGCCGGCGCGGCCCACAGTGTGCAACTGAGCAGAACGGTACTCAAGGCGAGCGCGCGCCTTAGGGTTGGGTACACCACAATCACCTCCTTGGAATCGGGGTACGGGATGGAATATCAGTACTTTTGAATGTACTCCTGTCAGTCCATTGAAAACAGCAATTAGTTCAAATTTAATCGGATTCAGTCGGATCCAGCAGCGGCAGGATGCGGCTGACCTTGTCGAAACTTTCCTGGTATTCGCTGTCGCAGTCGGAGTCTGCCACGATGCCGCCACCGGCCCAGCAGTGCAGCTGTCCATCCTTGGCGACCAATGAGCGAATGGTGATGCTGGTGTCCATGCGGCCGTGCTGGCTCAGGTAGCCGATGCTGCCGCAGTAGAGGCTGCGTCGGTGCGGCTCCAGCTCCTCGATGATCTCCATGGCGCGGATCTTGGGCGCGCCGGTAATGGAGCCGCCGGGGAAGGCGCTGCGCAGCAGGTCCAGCGGCGTGGCGTCGTCAGCCAGGGTGGCGGTGACGGTGCTGACCAGGTGGTGCACCGCCGGAAAGCTCTCGATGGCAAACAGGCTGGGTACCCGGACGCTGCCAGGGGCGGCAATGCGACCCAGGTCGTTGCGCAGCAGATCGACGATCATCAGGTTTTCCGCCCGATCTTTGGACGCTTGCTGCAGGGCCTGGGCACTCTGGGCGTCTTTGGCCGGGTCGGCAAAACGGGGTCGGGTGCCCTTGATGGGCTTGGTCTGGACCTGGCGGTCACTGACCTGCAAAAAACGCTCGGGTGAGACGGACAGCAGCACCGCATCCGGCAACCGGATAAAGGCGGAAAAGGGCGCGCCGTTGTGTTCGCGCAGTCGTTTGTAGGCGTCCCATTCATTGCCGCCATAGTCGGCGCTGAACCGCTGGGTCAGGTTGATCTGGTAGCAATCGCCGCTGGCCAGGTAGTCCTGAATGCGATGGAAGCGGTCAGCGTACTGGGCCGCAGTCAGTTGGTGACGCCAGGGGCCTCTCAGCGCAAATCCGGACTGGCGGGGCTCCGTCGACAGTTGGGCCACCAGCCAGTGGTAACGCTCCTGCCACTGGGCCTCATCGCCCAGCACCACCAGCTCCACCTGGTAGTGACCCTGTTCGATGATCAGGGCCCAGTCGTAGATCCCCACGGCCATCTCGGCGAGGCCGATGTCGTCATCCGCGGTGGCGGGCAGACGCTCAAAGCGCCGCCCGAGATCGTAACTGAAGTGGCCCAGGGCACCGCCAATGAAGGGCAGGTCCGCCGGGCCCTCAAAGCCGGGGCCAAGCACGGCATTGAGGGTTACCGCCAGCACCGCCAGCGGATCTTCCCGATGGGTGGTCACGTTGCTGCCCTGCTGCACTTCGGTGTGATCGCCCCGGGTGACCACGGTGGCCAGTGGATCCGCCACCAGGATGTCGTAGCGGGCGTCCGGGTGAGCGGTGGCCAGATCGCCGATGGCGGAGTCCAGCAGCATGGCCCAGCTTTGATGAGCAAAATGCTCGAACAGGGCGACGGGATTGGCGGGCAGGGAGAGGGGGCGACGGAAATACTGAGTCATGGTGCGGCTTCACTGCGGCTGATGGCCGGGAGCCTAACACAAACGCTGCGCCCGGCCCAAGCCGTTACTGCCCGGTGAAATCCAGCTCCAGCCACACCAGGCGATGGTCGGATGAGGCCGACCGGTCCGCCACCAGCGGGGACAGAGTCAGGCCCGGAACGGGCCAGAACACCGCGCCCCGGTGAGGCGTGAATCCGTAGCGTGAGGGCAGGACGTAATCGACCCGGGCACGCCACGCCGCCGTGTGGTAACGGGCGTGGGGATTGTCCGGCGTATGCAGGGCGCCGCCGGTGCTTTCGGGGCGCAGGTCGTCGTTTACCTTCGGGTGCTTGAGAAGCTGGTCGATGGCGCCGGGGCGACTGTTGCCCTCGGTGGGCGAGGCGTTGTAGTCGCCGAGGATCACGAAGCGGGTCTGCGCTGGCAGTCCACCGGAGTGTCCCTGGTCATCCTGCAGATAGTCCGCGTTGTCCAGATAGTCGGCCCAGAGGCGGATCTCATCGTAGTTGCGTGCGCCATTGCGTCCTTCCGGCCCGTCAAACACCGGTGGCGTCGGGTGAGCGGCGAGGATGTGCACCGGGTGTTGGCCAACCTGCACCGGCACGTCCCAATGGGACTTGGAGGAGAGGCGCAGCCCCTGCCAGGTGGCCTGATCATAAAAGGGCGAACCGTCCGGTTTGTGGATCGGTTGAGGCTTGGGCATTTGGTGCCAGGGAAACCGGCGGAAGGTACGAACCTGCTCCGTAAGGATGGGGTAGCGGGAGAGCAGCACCATGCCGTACTGCCCGGGGTAAAGCCCAAAGCCCCAGGCATCCCCGGCGGTGCCGGATGCGACCCCGTCGCCGTCGATGTCGTAGGGGCTGGGAACGCCGCTGTTGACCGGCGCGACGTAGTAATGGGGGTAATCGAGCGGCGGATTGCCGCTCTGACTGACGTTGAGGTAGTGACGCAGAAACGCCTCGACCCCCCGCTTCGGGTCCTCAATGTAATCGAACTCGTTGAGCAGCACGATATCAGGGCGAACCCGCTGCAGGATCTCGGCGATATTGCGGATCTGCGGGTGTGCGCCATCGCTCAGCAACTGTGCCAGGCGGTGGGGTCGAGGGGCTCGCCCCGGCGACGGTAGTTGCCCGCCTCCATGCTGACGTTAAAGGTGGCCACCTTGAGGCGGACGGGGGCATCGGCTGGCGCCGGTGAGGTTGATGACATGGGGGACTGGCATCCAATCAGGGCGGCCAGCAACAGGCCGCAGAGAACGCGAAGCAACACGATGGGCTCCTGTCGGTTTCCGACAGTGTAGCGTAATCGCCTTGCAAAATCGGCAGGGTATCCGGCTAAGTGGCTGAGATTGAGTGGGTTCCTAAAACAGTATACCCACGGACGTTGGCGGTGGAGATTCCCCTCTTGGCTTGGTTCCACAGGTTGCAGGGTAACCCAATGCCGTCAGAAACAGGCTGAACGGCGAGTCCAGAGGGGCGATAGCCCTTCTGGACTCGCCGGGCCGCATCCGGCAAAGCCGGTCAATTGGGATAAGGCCAGTGGACTGCCGAAAAGCAAAAGCCCCCGAAGTCGGGGGCCCTTTCAAAACCACCTGCAGTTTCGGTGGCTTCCTTATCTCAATGACCTCAGGATCAAAACGAGGTGCGACGGTAGTGACGATACTCGGCGGTCCAGAAGGCCGCGTCGATGGCGTCACGCAGGTCGTCGTTTTTCACCTTGATGGCGACGCCGTCGGCCATGGCGGCTTTGGCCACCGCGAAGGCGATCTGCTTGCTCACTTCCTGGATCTCCTCCAGCGGCGGCAGCAGGGCGCCCTGGCCCTTCTGGCCCATCGGGGAGCAGTCGGCGAGGGCGCGACTGGACGCCATCATCATGTTGTCGGTTACCCGACTGGCGCCGCAGGCGATCACCCCAAGGCCAATGCCCGGGAAGATGTAGCTGTTGTTGCACTGGGCGATGGAGTAGGTCTCTTCACCCAGCACCACATCCTGGAACGGGCTGCCGGTGGCCACCAGCGCTTTGCCCTCGGTCCAGCGCAGGATGTCTTCCGGCACCGCCTCGATGCGGCTGGTGGGGTTGGACAGCGGGAAGATGATCGGGCGCTCGTTGTGGGCTGCCATGGCGGTGATCACCTCTTCGGTGAACAGGCCCGGGGCACCGGATACGCCGATCAGGATCCCCGGTTTGGCGTTGTTCATGACGTCCAGCAGGGAGACGTTTTCGTGCTCCAGCGTCCAGTTCGCCACGACTTTCGGGTCCTGAACCAGGCGCTGCTGGAAGTCGAGCAGATTGACCATGCCATCTTGCAGCAGGCCCCAGCGGTCCACCATGTAGATCTGGCTGCGGGCTTTCTTATCGGAAAGCCCCTGGGCCACCATCTCCGCGATGATCGCTTCGGCGATGCCACAGCCGGCGGAACCGGCGCCGAGGAAGGCGACGCGCTGGTCTTTCAACTCTTTGCCCTGGGCTTTACAGGCCGCCAGCAGGGAGCCCACGGTGACCGCAGCGGTGCCCTGAATGTCGTCGTTAAAGCAGCAGATCTCGTCCTTGTAGCGCTCCAGCAGCGGCATGGCGTTTTTCTGGGCGAAGTCTTCAAACTGCAGCAGGGCGTCCGGCCAGCGCACCTTGATCGCCTGGATCACGTCATCGACAAACTGGGTGTACTCTTCGCCGCCGATACGGGGGTTACGCCAGCCCATGTACATCGGGTCGTTCAGGCGCTGTTGGTTGTCGGTGCCGACATCCAGCACGATGGGCAGGCAGTAGGCGGGGCTGATGCCGCCACAGGCGGTGTAGAGGGAGAGCTTGCCGATCGGAATGCCCATGCCGCCGATACCCTGGTCACCCAGACCGAGGATGCGCTCGCCGTCGGTGATCACGATCACCTTAACGTTGTGGCGGGTGGCGTTGTTGAGCACGTCGTCGATCTTGTCCCGGTTGGGGTAGGAGATGAACAGCCCCCGGGAGCGGCGATAGATGTTGGAGAACTCCTCACAGGCCGCGCCCACGGTAGGGGTGTAGATGATCGGCATCATCTCGGTGATGTGGTCCTGCACCAGGCGGTAGAACAGCGTCTCGTTGGTGTCCTGGATGTTGCGCAGGTACACGTGCTTGTCCATGTCGTTGGTGAACGCCTGGAACTGTTTGTAGGCACGGGACGCCTGCTCTTCGATGGTCTCGACCGCGTCCGGCACCAGGCCGGTCAGGTTGAACTCACTGCGCTCGGCTTCGGTGAATGCGGAGCCCTTGTTCAACAGGGGCGTTTCCAGCAATACAGGGCCAGCATAGTGGATGTATAGGGGGCGTTTTTTATCGTCCATTAAGAAGGGCCTTTTGCAGCAAGGGCTTGGATCTTGGTTTTCGGGCGTGAAGTGTATCACGTTTACTCCGCAGGTGGACCAGGGTTCGGGATCCGACCAGAAGCGGTCGGCGGTGTTAAAGGGATGCATGATCGGGACGCCTCCTTGCCAGCCAGTGCTGCCCAAGTTAGGCGTCCAGCGTGTCTGAAACGTTAACCGAGAGTGACGCTTTGCCTACGGCAAGGGGGTGGAAACCGGGGGTGGTGTGTCAGAGCAGTAACCTGACGCGGACCGTTCGGCCCTTAATCTGGCCGCCGTTCAAGGCGCTCAATACGGCGCTGACCTGGGCTTTTTGCAGGGTGAGGTAGCTGTGATCGTTGAGCAGATCGATGGCGATGATGGCGTCCTTCGGTACGCCGGCGCCCTTGATCAGCGCGCCCAGCAGATCGCCTTTGCGCAATCGTGCCCGCCGTCCGGCGTCCACCGTCAACGTGGCCAGCGGATTGGGCGCCCACGGCGGGGCATCGGGCAGGGTATCGAGCATTGGCATTGCCCCGGCCAGCCGGCTGAGGTCATCCTGCTGGGCCGGGCGGCAGAGGGTGATGGCGCGCCCGTCGGCACCGGCTCGCGCGGTGCGGCCGATGCGTTGCAGGTGGGTGTCCGCGTCCGCAGCCATTTCGGCATTGATCACCGTTTCGATCGCCGCCACGTCCAGTCCACGCGCCGCCAAATCGGTGGCGATCAACAACGTGGCGCTGCCATGACGGAAGCGCATCAGGGTGTGCTCCCGTTGCTGTTGATTCAGGTCGCCGTGCAGGGCCAGCGCAGGACAACGCGCCTGGTTCAGTTGTTGTGCCAGGGCGCGACAGGCGGCCTTGGTGTTGACGAACACCAGCGTCCGCCCCGCGCCGCACAGGCGCGGGATGACCCCGGCGGCGTCCTGCGCTGCTTCGAGCACATAAGCCTGCTGGTGGATGTGCGGGGCATCGCCCGCCACTTCAATGGCCGTCTGCGGCGCCAGTGGTAACAGTTCGGCCGGGTAGGTGGCGGAGCACCAGATCCGCTGGCAGCCCTTGGGTAAAGCGGCCGTCAGGGCGTGCAGATCCCGGGCGAAGCCGTCTGAGTGGAGGCGGTCCACCTCATCCAGTACCAGCACCCGAGTGCCGCTCAGAACCAGCGCCCCCTGGGTCAGCAACGCGGTCAACCGGCCTGGCGTGCCCACCACCAGGTGGGCGCCGTGGCGCAGCGCGGCTTCCTGCGCCTGCTGGTCGCTGCCGCCATAAACGGCGGCCACGTGCAGGTTGGGGTAGGGGCGCCCCAATTGCCTCAGCTCCTGGGCGATCTGTTCTGCCAGCTCACGCGACGGCGCCAGCACCAGGCCCTGGGGCTGGCGGCGGGACAGGTCCAACTGTGCCAGCAGGCCCAGGCCAAAGGCCGCGGTTTTGCCGCTGCCGGTGGGGGCCTGAATGCGCAGGTCGTGACCGGCCAACATCGCCGGCAGACTGAGTTGCTGCACCTGGGTCAATGGCACCCGGTTCAGGGCGACGAGGTGCGATTTGAGTGGCGCAGGGAGCAGATCGAGGGTATCGGGGTTCAAGGGGCGAACGGTGGTAATAAAACGAAGCCTCTATGCTACCAGATCCTGCCGCGGGTACGGCAAGGGGTTCGGCGCTCAGGGGGCCGAAAGCCGTGCCAGTTGCAGGGTTTGTCGCCGGATCCAGTGCACGCCCTTATCGTCCTGGTAGTCCACCTCCTCTTCCCGGACCAGTTGTTCGGGCAGGCGGCGCCAGGTTTGCTGCACCCTGACCGGACGCTGCTGACGAATGGCGGAAAACTCGAACTGCAGGGTCCAGACGTCGGCGCTGATGTAGTGGAAGCGGCTGAGCTCACGCTCCTGTTCATACTCCGCGTGCTCAAACTGCTGGATCACCCGGTAAGGGGGCTGAATCTCAACGTACTGGGCAAACCAGGATTGGGGGGTGGAGACGCTCTCCTCCAGCCAGGTGGGGTCTTCGGTGAGCGAGATGGTGATGTGCACCGGTGTGTCGGTCACCTCGCCGCTGTCCAGATCCAACCCCGACCAGCGGCCCTGCCACTCGCCCTGAAGGCTCAACAGCGCCTGCTGCTCCGGCGGCTCGGCAGCGGCCACCGGGGCCGCCCACGGCAACCCCAGTGTCAGCGCCAGCAAGAGGCTCAGTGCGCGCGGGGTTCGTCGAGACATGCTCTGAGCGCCTCGCGTTGTGCGTCGGTCAGGGTGGTGTCCACGGTCAGGGCGGGATGATCGCAGCCCAGCCGCACCGGTTGCCCCTGCTTCAGCCCCGCCATCATGCTGTCGGTCAGCTCCCACCTCAGGAAGTGCACGCTGCTGGTCTTGCTCTCGTCGCTGCGCTCGAGATCCTCGTCGGCGATGGCGTAGACCGGAGGCTGGTCGCCCACCTGCACCCAGACCCTGTGCTCCACATCGATCAGCCGGGCCAGTGCCTGGCGGCGCTCGCCTACGTCGGCATACTCCAGCAGCATGGTGGCCTTCCAGTTGTGGCCATCGGGGATCAGCGGGTTGTAGGCGTCCAGTTCCTCCTGGATCGCGTCCGGTTCAAACACCCGCTCGATGCGCAGCATCTCCTGCACCTGGTACTGGATGGTCATGCGATCCTCAAACAACAGCCTGAGGTGCTCGCCCAGCGTCGCCTGCAGATCTTTCTTATGGGCCAGCACCCGCTGGCGAAACCCGGCGCGATGCTGGGCGTACTCTTCCAGAGACCAGAGGTCCTGTCGTGTCAGTTTGTCCATAACCGATTCCTACAATCCGTACGCCTGACGAAGCAGGCTGATGGGGTGGGGGGCATAGCCCGGTTTGTCGCCCAGTCCGGTGCGCTGACTGCCGATGTGGCTGGCGGCCATGGGGCAGTCACTGACGTGGTGGTCCGGCTGGGTGCGTTCCACCTGTCGCACCACGGGACGGGCGATCTTGAGGGCGTGTTCCCGGGTTTCCAGCTTCACCGCATAGGTGCCGTCGTGGCCGGAGCAGCGCTCAATGGTGTGCACCTGGGTGTCCGGGATCAGCGCCAGAATGTCGCGGGTGCGGGGGCCGAAGTTCTGCACCCGCTGGTGGCAGGCCGGCTGGTAAGTGACGCTGCCCAGCGACTGCGAAAACTCGGTGTTCAACTGGCCCCCCTTGTGGCGAAGCCAGAGGTACTCAAAGGGGTCGAAGAAGGCGCGCTGCACCAGCGCCACCTCCTCGTCGTCCGGAAACATCAGCGGCAACTCTTGTTTGAACATCAGGACGCAAGAGGGGATCGGGGCGATCAGGTCGAAGCCCTGGCGCACCAGTTCGGCCAGCCGGGGAATGTTGTGGGCTTTCATGCGCGCCACGCTCTCCATGTCCCCGAGTTCCAGCTTGGGCATGCCACAACACTGCAGCGCAGTGGCCGGCTCGATGTGGATGCCGTTGTGCTGGAAGACCTTCATAAAATCGTCGGCCAATTCGGCCTGGGTGTAGTTGGCGAAGCAGGTGGCAAACAGGGCCACCTTGCCACTGGTCTCGCCGACCGCCGTGGGCGGGAGAGTCGCCACCTGGGCCTGGGCGCGCTCCTCCAGGGTGGGCCTTGAGTAGTGGGGCAGCGGCGCGTCCCGGTGCACCCCGAGGGTTTTCTCCAGTGACACCCGGAACACCTCGGTGTGGCCCAGCCCCGCCATCATCTGTGACACCCCGGGGCTGGAGGCGAACTTGCCCATGGCGTCGGTGTTGGTCAGCATCCGGTCGCGGAAACGGGCGCCGGAGCGGCGAAACTTCTGTGCCTTGGCCTGAAGCATCAGGTGGGGAAAATCGACCCCCCACTCGTGCGGCGGCACATAGGGACACTTCGTCATAAAGCAGAGGTCGCACAGGTAGCAGTGGTCCACCACCTTGTAGTAATCCCCCTTGTCGACCCCGTCCACCTCCATGGTGTCGGATTCGTCCACCAGATCGAACAGGGTGGGGAAGGACTGGCACAAGCTGACGCAGCGCCGGCAGCCGTGGCAGATGTCGTAGACCCGCTCCAGCTCCGCCATCAGTTTGGCTTCGTCGTAATAGTCCGCGCCTTGCCAGTCGATGGGGTGTCGGGTGGGCGCTTCGAGACTGCCTTCTTTGCGACTCATGGTGCCTCCGGCGTGCGGGGGCGATGCGCGTTGGCACCGCCCCGGCGGGGTGTGTTAGCTGTCGAGGTTGTCCAGCGCTTTCTGGAAGCGGTTGGCGTGGGAGCGCTCCGCTTTCGCCAGCGTTTCGAACCAGTCTGCAATCTCATCAAACCCTTCGTCCCGGGCGGTTTTGGCCATGCCCGGGTACATGTCGGTGTACTCGTGGGTTTCCCCGGCGATGGAGGCTTTCAGATTGGCTTCGGTGCCGCCGATGGGCAGTCCGGTGGCCGGATCGCCGACCGCTTCAAGGTACTCGAGGTGGCCGTGCGCGTGGCCGGTTTCCCCTTCAGCGGTGGAGCGGAAGACCGCGGCAACGTCGTTGTAGCCTTCCACGTCGGCCTTGGACGCGAAGTAAAGGTAGCGACGGTTGGCCTGGGATTCGCCGGCAAAGGCGTCTTTCAGGTTCTGCTCGGTTTTGGATCCTTTCAATGACATGACTTTCTCCTGTGGCGTCAGGCGCCTGATTGCTGCACACAGGATCAAGCGTAGACAGCCGCCAGGGGCTTATAGATGGATTTTCCTCGCTGACCTAATCGCCTTGGCCGATTGAACCGAACAGGTCCGCCCAGCTTTGACGTGGGTTAACGGGGGAGTGCTATGGTGTAAGCTGGTAAAAAATCAGCAAAAAACCAATCAGGGTGGCAGGGATGGAACAGAGCAGGGCGACGACGTCCGGCCCGGTAAGCAAGCGGGAGATCCTGGGCTGGGCGATGTTTGACGTGGCCAACTCCGCCTACACCACCGTGGTGATCACCATTGTCTACAGCGCGTTCTTTGTGCACCACCTGGTGCCGGCCGACTCCCGCTGGGGCAACAGTTACTGGGGCGCTGCGATGGTCCTGTCCAACCTGCTGACCATGTTCCTGGCCCCGCTGCTGGGCACCCTGTGTGACCTGAAAGGGGGAAAGAAGCGCTTTTTGCTGGGCAACATGCTGCTGTGCGCCGTCGCCACGGCGGGGCTGTACTTCGTCGGGCCCGGTGCCCTGGGGTGGGCGATCGCGCTGATCACCGTCAGCAACGTGGCCTGGATGCTGTCCGAAGTGTTTTGCGCCAGCTTCCTGACTGACCTCGCCACACCCAAAACCATGGGGCTGATCTCCGGCATCGGCTGGGGCGTCGGTTATCTGGGCGGCCTGTTAAGCCTGGTCATGGTGCTGTTCGGGGTGATCACCACCACCGCGGAAGCGGACCTGACCACCTACATCCATCAAAACCAGTTGGCGATGTTGGCAGTGGGCGCCTATTTCGTGCTGGTGTCGCTGCCGACCGTGCTGTGGCTCAAGGAGCGGGACCCGGTGCGCCGGGATGTGTCGGCCCGGGTGGTCTGGCAACAGACCTGGCAGCGGCTGAGCCACAGCTGGCAGTTGGCCCGCGCGCTGCCCGCCCTGTGGCAGTTCTTTCTGGTGTTTACCCTGTACTCCGCCGGGATGGCCATCGTCATCAAGTTCTTCGGCATCTTCGTGGATGCCCGTCTGGCGTTGAGCGCGGGGGAGAAGACCACCATCTTTCTGGCCCTGCAGGTGTCGGCCTTTGTCGGCGCCGTGGCGTTTGGCGCGCTGGAAACCCGAATCGGCCCCAAGGCCACCATTTTGCTGACGCTGCTGTGGTGGATCCTCGGTGTGCTCACCATCTACTGGTTGACGCCGTTGTCGGTATGGCTGGGACGGCCGGAGAGCCAGGTGTTCACCGTTTGCGCCCTGCTGGCCGGTTCCGGCCTGGGCTCCACCCAAAGTGCCAGCCGCACCATTGTCGGCCTGCTGACGCCGGCGCGTTACAGCGCCATGATGTTCGGTTTCTGGGGGTTGTTTGGGCGCCTGGCCACCATACTGGGCAGCCTCTCTTTTGCCCTGGTGGCGGACCTGTTCAGCCTGCAGGAGGGGCTGCTGGTGATTCTGGCCTTCTTTGTGGCAGGGGCGGCGCTGGTGCTTCGGGTGCCAATCCGTGCTGGCATGGTGCAGGCCAGAAGCCACGCGTTTAACGGCCGCCGCTGAGGCGCAAAACCCCGATTGCTCTGCTAATTTTTGTTCACTGACTCGGCATTCAGGAACATGGAGCAGGGCATGAACCCATGGCGCATTCACCTCTTAACCGGCCTGCTGGTTGGTTGCCTGTCTGCCTGTGGCGGCGAGAAGCCCCAATCGGGACCACCGCCCGCTGCCGAGGTGGGGGTGATCACCCTAAAAGCCCAGCCGGTGACCCTTTCCGTCCAGTTGGCGGGGCGCACCAAGGCGTCCCTTCAGGCGGAAGTGCGCCCCCAGATCTCCGGCATTGTGCTGGAGCAGAACTTCATTGAGGGGGCCATGGTTGAGGAGGGGCAGCAGCTTTATCTGATTGACCCCGCGCCCTTTGTGGCCGAGCTGGATCGCGCCAAGGCGGATCTCGCCAAAGCCCGGGCCAACATGAAAACCGCCAAGAACCGCGCCGATCGCTACGCCAATCTGGTGGCCGCCCGTGCCGTGTCACAACAGGATTACGACGACGCACTGGCCAGCTTCCAGCAGGCAGAGGCGGATGTGGCGACGGCCCAGGCGGCGGTGGAAACCGCCGAGATCAACCTGGATTACACCAAGGTATACGCGCCGATCACCGGACTGGCCGGGCGCTCCAACGTCACGGTCGGGGCGCTGGTGACGGCCAATCAGGGTGACCCACTGGTGACGGTTCAGCAGTTTGACCCCATGTTTGTCGACGTCACCGAATCCAGCCGCGCCCTCAACCGGTTGCGCCGGGACTGGGCCTCCGGGGCACTGATCCGGCAGGACGCCGCCAAGGTGAAACTCTACTTCGACAACAACGACCTCTACGAGCACGAGGGCGCGTTCAAGTTCGCCGACATCAACGTGGACACCGGCACCGGCACCTTCACCATCCGCACCGCCTTCCCCAATCCGGACAGCATTTTGCTGCCCGGCATGTTTGTCCGGGCGGAGCTGGTCAAAGGGGTGGTGCCGGAGGGCCTGCTGGTACCTGCCCGAGGGGTGACCCGCAACGCCAAGGGGGAAGCCACAGTGATGGTGGTGACCAACAATACGGTCGAACAGCGTGTGGTTGAGGTGGAGCAGATGGTCGGCCAGAGCTGGCTGGTTCGCCACGGCCTGGCGGAAGGCGATCAGGTCATTCTGGAGGGGCTGCAGTACGTTCGTCCCGGGGCGCCGGTGGGCACCATCCGGGAACTGGCCGCCAACCCGGACCAGAAAGGGTAGGGGGCAGCATGGCCAACTTCTTTATCGACCGGCCCGTTTTTGCCTGGGTGCTGGCGATCCTGACGATGCTGGCGGGGATCCTGTCCCTCTTGCAGCTGCCCGTCGCGCAGTACCCCAATATCGCGCCCCCGGCGATCCAGGTCAGCGCCTTTTACCCCGGGGCGTCCGCCAAGACCGCGGAGGAAACCGTCACCCAGGTGATCGAGCAGGAGCTGACCGGGCTGGACGGCTTGCGTTACATCTCCTCGGAGTCCGACTCCTTCGGCAACAGCATCATCACTCTGACCTTTGAAGCCGGCACCGACCCGGACATCGCCCAGGTGCAGGTGCAGAACAAGGTGTCCGGCGCCACCGCCAAACTGCCGGAAGTGGTTCAGCGGCAAGGGGTGGTGGTGGAGAAGTCCAGCGACACCTTCCTGATGGTGATCGCGTTCTATTCCACCGACGGGTCCATGACCGATACGGACCTGTCCGACTTCGTCGCCAGTAACCTCGAAGATCCCATCAGCCGGGTTGCCGGGGTGGGGTCGGTGCAGCTGTTCGGCGCCGAGTACGCCATGCGGATCTGGTTGAACCCCAACCGGATGGAAAGCTACGCCCTCAATCCCAGCGACGTCACGGCCGCCATCGCTGAGCAGAACACCCAGGTGTCTGCCGGCCAACTGGGGGCGACGCCCGTGGTGGAGGGGCAGCAACTCAATGCCACCATCACCGCCCGCTCCCTGTTGCGGACTCCGGAGGAGTTCGAGGGGATCCTGCTGAAAGTGGAGGAGGACGGCTCCGAAGTGCGCATCCGGGATGTGGCCCGGGTGGAGTTGGGCGCCGCCAACTACAGCACCATTGCACGTTATAACGGCCAGCCGGCCTCCGGCCTCGGCATCGCCCTGGCCACCGGCGCCAACGCGTTGGACACCATGAACGCGGTCACCCAACGGATCGACGAGCTGCGCGGGCTGTTCCCCCCCGGGGTGGAGATGCAGGTGCCCTATGACACCACCCCCTTTGTTCGCCTCTCCATCGAGAACGTGATCCACACCCTGATTGAAGCGGTGGTGCTGGTGTTCCTGGTGATGTACCTGTTCCTGCAAAGCTTCCGGGCTACGCTGATCCCCACCATCGCGATTCCGGTGGTGGTGCTGGGCACCATGGCGGTGCTGATGACCCTGGGATACAGCATCAATACCCTCACCATGTTTGCCATGGTGCTCGCCATCGGTTTGCTGGTGGATGACGCCATCGTGGTGGTGGAGGGCGTTGAACGGGTGATGGAAGAGGAGGGGCTGGCCCCCCTTGAAGCCACGCGAAAATCGATGAAGCAGCTGTCCGGCGCGCTGGTCGGGATCGGCATGGTGCTGTCGGCAGTGTTTGTGCCGATGGCCTTCTTTGGCGGCACCACCGGCATCATCTACCGCCAGTTTTCCATCACCATCGTAACGGCGGTGGCGCTGTCGGTGCTGGTGGCGCTTATCCTCACCCCCACCCTGTGCGTGGCGCTGATGAAAGAGGGCCACGCCGGCGGCAGTGATAAGGGGTTTTTCGGCTGGTTTAACCGCACCTTTGACCGGGCCACCAACGGCTACGTCAACCGGGTGGATGGCTTTATCAAGCGGACGGGCCGGCTGATGCTGGTGTACGTGGCGCTGGCGGCGGTTGCCGGGTATTTCATGACCCGCCTGCCCACCAGTTTCCTGCCGGATGAGGATCAGGGGGTGATGATCGGCATGGTGATGCTGCCCACCGGCTCCACCCAGGCGCAAACCGTCGAGGTGCTGAAAAAGGCCGAAACGTACTTTATGGAGAACGAAACGGAATCGGTGGCGTCGGTGTTTGCCGTGGCCGGATTCAGTTTCGCCGGGCGGGGCGCCAATGCGGGCATCCTGTTTATGAACATGCAACCCTTTGAGGAGCGCACCACGGCCGAGACTTCCGTCTGGTCGGTTATGGGGCGCGCGCAGCGGGCCTTTTCCCAGATCAAGGAGGCGATGGTGTTCGTGTTTGCGCCGCCGGCGATCATCGAACTGGGCACCGCGACCGGCTTTGACATGTACCTGCAGGATCGCACCGGGCTGGGGCATGACGCATTGATGCAGGGGCGCAACCAGTTGCTGGGGATGGCGATGCAGAACCCCAACCTCGCCAACGTACGTCCCAACGGCCTGGATGATACGCCGCAGTTCGTGATTGAGATCGACCAGCTCAAAGCGGAAGCCCTCGGGGTCAACATCTCGGACATCAATAACACCCTCACCACCTCCTTCGGCAGTACCTACGTGAACGACTTTATCGACCGGGGACGGGTCAAGCAGGTGTATGTGCAGTCCGATGCCGCTTACCGCATGGTGCCCTCCGACATTGACGCCTGGTATGTGCGCAATCAGCGGGGCGAGATGGTGCCGCTGAAGGCGATCACCAGCACCCGCTGGGAGTTTGGCTCCCCCCGACTGGAGCGCTACAACGGCGTGTCTGCCATGCAGATCCAGGGGGAGCCGAAGCCGGGGATCAGCACCGGCGTGGCGATGAACACCATGGAACAGCTGGTGTCCGAACTGCCCAACAACCTCAGCGTGGCCTGGACCGGCCTCTCCTATGAAGAGCGTGAGGCGGGCGGTCAGGCGGGGGCGCTTTACGTCCTCTCTATCCTGATCGTCTTTCTCTGTCTTGCCGCACTGTATGAAAGCTGGAGTG
>CAZWED010000017.1:0-18855 GCA_964632645.1 uncultured Ferrimonas sp.
GCTTAAAGGGCGCGAAGAACGGCGAGGCCACATCGGTGGCGATCATCGACGCGCTCTCGGGCATCACCTCGAGCAGCGGTTTGGAGAGGTAGTGGTAGATGTCTTTGGACCAGTAGGCCAAGGAAAAAAACACCACCAGAACGGAGCCGATCGCGTGCATCAATCGGCTGCGCAGCTCCATCAGATGGCTGATCAAAGGTTGCTGGTCAGACATGCTTTACTCTTTGGGCTTGGACTCAGCCGGCGCGGGGGCGGCCGGTTTGGTCTCATTGTCCGAGATCGCCGGGGTGGACTCTGCGGCCGGAGCCTGAGTGTCACTGACGGCATAGGGACGGTTAACCGATTGAGCGGCGTCCCGCAGTTCCTGGATGGATTGCTGCAGGCCGGGGTCGAGATCTTTCAGCCCCTTGGCTTCCGCCTTTTTCAGATCCGCCTGGAGCTGCTCGATCTTCAGCTCCTGTTCCAGCTCAGTACGAACCGAGCCAGCCATCCGCTTGATGGTGCGGATCCAGCCGGAGACGGTGCGTACCGCTACGGGCAGCCGTTCCGGGCCGAGCACAATCAGGCCCAGCACCACGACCACCAGCATTTCGAAAAAGCCGAACCCGTCGAACATAGGGGATTACGCCTGTTCTTTGTTCTTCTGCTCAGTGGTGTTCTGGGCAGTGGTCTCTTTGGCGGAGTCTTCCAGTGCCTTCTTGTCGGCAGCGGCTTGATCCTCGTCGGACATGGCTTTCTTGAAGCCCTTAACGGCACCGCCGAGATCGCTACCGATACCGCGCAGTTTCTTAGTTCCGAACAGCAAGACGACGATCAGTGCGACGATCAGAAGTTGCCAGATGCTGATGTTGCCCATTAGTGGCTCCCATTTACGGTTTGCGGCTGTCAGTCAGCCTAAGAAATCATCTTCAAGTGTACCGTGGTTGATCACGGTTTCCTAATCCGCCAGCAAGTGATCCAGGCCACAAACCCGGCCGCTGCAAGCGCCATTGAAGGCCAGATTGTAACGGTTTTCCCGAAGAGGATTGTGCTGGAGATCACCAAACATCCACCTATCACGAGGAAAATGTGACTTCTGTGCTGTCGGCGTCGTTCCTGAATATAGGGCTCTAACACCTGCCGTGGATTGGTCAGCAGAGTGCGGCCCAGGGTGAGGTTGTCGTGGAGCAGATCCGGCAGTTCCGGCAGCTTTTCCGCCCAGAACGGCGCGGCTTCTTTAAGCCGTTGCCACTGGGCGGCGGGGCCCATCTGCTCGGCCATCCACTGCTCCAGGAAGGGTTTGGCGGTGGCCCAGAGGTCCAGCTCCGGATAAAGCTGTCGACCCAGGCCTTCAATGTAGAGCAGGGTCTTCTCCAGCAGCACCAGCTGGGGTTTGACCACCATGCCAAACTGGTGGGCGGTGCGGAACAGGTCCACCAGCAGCTGACCAAAGCTGATCTCCGCCAGCGGTTTGTTCTCCAGCGGGCTGAACACCTGTTTCAGGGCGTGCTCAAACGCCACCGGATCCGCTTCGGCATCGACCCAGCCGGTGTTGAGGAAGATCTGGGCCAGGCGGCCGTAATCCTGGTTGAAAAACGCCAGGAAGATCTCCGCCATGTCCCGCTTATCCTGCTCCGACAGACGGCCGACGATGCCGCAGTCGATGCCGATGTACATGGGATCGGCCGGATGCTGCCGGGACACAAAGATGTTGCCCGGGTGCATGTCGGCGTGGAAGAAGTTGTCGCGGAACACCTGGGTGAAAAACACCTCTACGCCCCGCTCGGCCAGCTTCTTCATATTGGTGCCCTGGGCCTTGAGGGCGGCGATGTCGGTCACCGGGATGCCGTAGATCCGCTCCATCACCATCAGGTCGCGATGGCTGAAGCGGCCGTAGACTTTGGGGATGTAGAGGGCGTCGGAGCCGTCAAAGTTGGCGCGCAGCCGTTGGGCGTTGTCCGCCTCCCGGGTCAGGTCCAGCTCCGCCAGGATGGTGCGGCGGTAATCCTCCACCACCTCCACCGGATAGAGCCGTTTCCCCGCGGAGCTGGCGGCCACCAGTCGGGCCACCTGACCCATCAGGGCAAGATCCGCGTGGATCACCGATTCGATGCCGGGACGCACCACTTTGATCACCACCTCGTCGCCGCTCTCTTTCAGCCGGGCGGTGTGCACCTGGGCGACGGAAGCGGAGGCCAGGGGCACCGCGTTGAAGTCGTCAAAGTGGTGGTCGATGGGGGCGCCAAGCGCCGCCTCGATGCGGGCGATCGCCTGCTCGCCGTCAAAGGGGGGCACCTGGTCCTGCAGCAGGGCCAGGGCATCGGCCAGCTCATCCGGCAGCAGGTCCCGTCGGGTGGAGAGCATCTGGCCGAACTTGATGTAGACCGGCCCCAGCGCCTGCAACGCCAGTTTGAGCCGCACCGCAGGCGGTTCATCCTGGGCGGTGCGGGGCAGCCAGAACAGCAGGCGGTCGAGCCACACCAGCAGGGCCGGACGGCGATCGTCCGGCAACAGGTCCAGCAGGCGGTATTGGTGAAGGGTGCGGGCGATCTGCCAGCTGCGTCGCAGCGAGGCCAGGGTCATGGACGGCGCTCCAGCCGCGCCAGCCGTTCGGCCAGGTGTGTCACCTGAACGCGCAGCTCGTCCACCTGTCCGACGAAATGGGCCACCTCGCGGGTGCCCGGCGCCAGCTGCAACTCTTCGCGCAACACCTCGCCGGTGTGCTGGTGAAGGCGCTGCAGGTCTGTTTCGGCGCGGGCCAGCAGGGCGCGTCCCGCCTGGTCTACCCGGTACGCCATGGCGTCGCCAAGGTAGTGGCTGAGAGGCTCTGCCAGATCCGGCTCAATGGCGCTGAGCAGGTTGGCCAGTTTGCCCACCAGGGCCATATCGCCCTCGATCTCCAGCGCGCCCTCTTTCACCAGGGTGGACAGCGATGCCCCCTGGGAGAGCTGACGCAGGGTGAGCAGACTCAGGCTCAGCCGGGCGTCGGTGTCGCCGTCATACTCGCTGTAGACCTGGATGGGGTCACGCAGGATCAGAAACAGGGGGAAGGGCAGTTCATTCAGCTGCAGCCGGATCACCTGCCCCTGCCAGCGGGCCAACGGGGCCGGTTCGGGATGGAAACGCAACAGTTGGGCCAGGGTGGTTTCCATTACCCCGGCCACGAGGGTGGCGATCCGCATCGGCTTCAGAACTTGTAGCCGCGGTGCAGGGCCACCACACCGTTGGTCATGTTGACGTAGTCCGCCTGGTCAAAACCGGCGTCCAGCATCATCTGTTTCAGGGTTTCCTGATCCGGGTGCATGCGGATGGATTCGGACAGGTAGCGGTAGGACTCGGCGTCGCCGGCCACCATGGAACCCATGCGCGGAATCACCTGGAAGCTGTAGAAGTCGTAGGCTTTCTGCATCAGTGCGTTCTGCGGCTTGGAGAACTCCAGCACCAGCAGCTTGCCACCGGGCTTGAGGATGCGCTGCATGGAGTGGAGCGCCTTCTCCTTTTCGGTCACGTTACGCAGACCGAACGCGATGGTGATGATGTCAAAGTAATTGTCCGGGAACGGCAGCGCTTCGGCGTTGGCCTGAACGTAGCTGACGTTGCCCACCACGCCCATGTCGTGCAGCTTGGCGCGGCCCACCTTGAGCATGGAGTCGTTGATGTCGGCCAGCACCACTTCGCCGGTTTCACCCACCAGATGGGAGAACTTGGCGGTCAGGTCTCCGGTGCCACCCGCGAGATCCAGCACCTTCATGCCGGGTCGGGCAGCGGCACACTCGATGGTGAAACGCTTCCAGTAGCGGTGCACGCCAAAGGACATCAGATCGTTCATCAGATCGTACTTGGACGCGACAGAGTGGAATACGTCCGCCACCATCTCCGCTTTCTTAGTTTTGTCTACTTGCTGGTAGCCAAAATGGGTTTTTTTGTCAGCGCCGTCGGCCATGCTGTTCTCAATCCTGTGAAGCCATCTTTACGTTGGAGCCACAGTCTACACTTTAAACCAATCAACAGAAACGGTGCTTGCGCTGCGGGACCCTGTCTACTTCCTGAACTGTGATCCTGACAAATGCCCAGGCCAATCAACCCTGTGATCCCCGGTGCGTCTGACAATCATTCTGATTTTTTTGCTGGCCCTGCCGCTGTGGGCGGATTCGCACGCGAATCAGTGGCGTCGTTACTTTTCATCCAAACGTCTCGATGCTCTCGAGGCGCGTTTCGGCGCACCCGGACGCGAGCGCGCCGAAGCACTGGCGGCGTTTATCGAAGCGGAGCTGGCGGTGGATCGTTCCGTTGACGACACACTGAGGCAGGTCAATGACCACTTCAACACCCTGACCTTTGTGGATGACCAGACCCACTGGGGGCAGGCGGATTACTGGGCCACCCCCCTGGAGTTTGTGGCCAGCGGCGGGGGCGACTGCGAAGACTTCGCCATCGCCAAGTACTTTACCCTGCGGGTGCTGGGGATCGAGGCGGCACAGCTGCGGCTGACCTACGCCAAGGCGGTCACCCTCAACCAGGCCCATATGGTGCTGACCTACCTGCCCTCACCGGCCGCCATGCCTCTGGTGCTGGACAACCTGAATCCCGAGGTGCTGCCGGGGGATGCGCGGCCTGACCTGGTGCCGGTTTACAGCTTTAACGGGGAAGGCCTGTGGCGGGCGCGGGCGTTTGACCAGGGGGTGCGCCTGAAGCACGGCGAGAGCGGTGTGGACCTGTGGCAGGACCTGGTGGAGCGCATCACCATCGAGGGGGAATAGGAGGGCTCATGACGCTATTTCGACTGTTGTTGATCGCCCTGGTGGTGCTGGTCAGCAGCCTGACCGCCTGCAGTCTCTGGCTCTATTTGCGCACCACCCAGGACTACCTGAGCCAGCAGCTGGCGGTACAGGGGGCGGATACGGCCACCTCCCTGGGGTTGTCGCTGGCGCCGGTGCTGGCGGCAGACGACTGGGTGCTGGCGGGGTCCATGGTGGACGCCATCAACGACAGCGGGGAATACCGCCTGCTGGTGGTGGAGGCGGTGGCGGGGGATCACCGCATTGAGCGCCACAGCGCCGCCTTCGGCGAGGAAACGCCGGCCTGGTTTCGCCGACTCTTTCCGCTGCAGGCGCCGGTGATGGACACCGAGATCGCCGGAGGCTGGGTCACCGTGGCCCGGCTCAGTGTACAGGCAAGCCCGGCCCGGGCTCAGGACCACCTCTGGCAGCTCACCGAACGTTCGCTGTGGATTGCACTGGCGCTGGCACTGGTGGCCATCGGCGTAGGGGCGATCCTGCTCCGACGCATTCTGGAGCCGCTGGAAGCGGCCCGGCGGCAGGCGGACGGCATCCGCAAGCGGCGCTATCTGCGTCAGCCCGAACTGCCGAAGATCCGGGAGTTGCGCTCTCTGGTGCTGGCGATGAACCAGATGGTGGCCACCTCGGAGGCCCTGTTTAAGGAGCAGTGCCAGCGCATCGAGCGGCTGCGACAGCAGACGCTGCTGGACGCGGATACCGGGCTGGGCAACCTGACCCGGGCCCGCAAACGGTTGAGTCAGCTGCTCAAGGATCGGGAACTGGATGGCGGCATGGTGGCCCGGCTGCATCTGGTGGGGCTGGACAAGGTGGAACTGGCCCGGGGCGTCGACGGGGAGCAGACCCTGATGCAACAGCTGGCGGACATCCTTAACGAGTGGGTGCTGAAGCTGCCCCACGCCCGGGCATACCGGGTGGGCTTCGCCGATTTTGTCCTGCTGCTGCCCGGCAGCGGCTCGGCGGACCTGGCCCAGTGGGAGGGCGAATTGCGTCAACGGGTGCTGGTGACCCTGAAGCAGTGGGGTGGGCAACGGGTGTTGCTGGTGGCCAGCCCGTACCGGGTGGATGACAGCCAGAGCGCCCTTGAGGGGGTGTTGGAAACCCTGTTGTCGCAAGCCCTCGGGCGGGAGGAGGACAGCCTCTACCTGCTGGCTGCCGAAGCCGGTGGCGATGCCCCCAGCCTGCAACAGCAGGAGCAGCAGCTGGCCCGGTTGCTGAGTCAGCCTCCCCGCCTGATGGTGCAGCCCATTGTGGACGCGGGCGGCGCGACGCTGTTTCAGGAGGTACTGGGGCGTTTCCACGACGGAGAGCGCTGGATTGCCCCGGGGCCGGTGATGGTGATGGTGGCGCGTCAGCAGCGCCATCAGGCTCTGGACAGTCTGGTGCTGGATACCCTGCTGGGCCGGCCTGCGGCGGCGCACCCCCGCACCGTGAATCTTACCGTGGAATCGGTGCTGGACCCGCTGTTCCTGCCGGAGCTGCGTCAGCGGGTTCAGGGCCAGGGCGGTCGACTGGCTCTGGAGGTGCCGGAGCGGGCCTATCTGGTGGAGCCGACCTTAACCGGCCGCTTTATCGACGCCATGGCGGAGCTGGGGGTGCCGGTCTGGTTGGATCACACCACCCCCTCCGGCCTGCCCCTGCTGATGCAGCCGGGGCTGACCGGCATCAAGCTGGATGCGGCGTACACCCGAAGCGGGTTGGAGGAGGGCAGTGACCTGATCGAGATGATGGTGGCCGCCGCCCATGCCCGGGGCGTGCTGGTGGTGGCGGAGCAGGTGGAGAACCCGGAGTTGGCGACCCGCCTGTGGCAGCTCGGCGTGGATGGGGTGCAGGGGTTTGCGGTGATGGCACCGCGGCCACTGGGGCCGGAAGACGGGCCGGCCCCGGTGTAATGGTCAGATGGTGGCGTTGGCGCGGCCGGACAGGTAGCTGAGCACCAGCTCCGACAGGGCCTGCCCCACCGCACGGCGTCCGGCCACCTCACCGGTTGGGTGGCAGCGGGGGGCCCCTTCACACAGGTGCAGGTAGCGGGTGTCGCGGTACTGGGCCAACCGGTAGATCACGTGGCAGGCGTCCAGCATTGGCACGCCGATGCGGGATTCCGCGGAGGAGGGCATCGACTCGATGGCGTCCAGATCCAGCTCAATTCCCAGTGGCCGGGGCTGAACCGACAGTTCGGCCAACGCCTCATCCAGGACCTGGGTCAGGGTCAGGTGACGGCGCACCCACACCTGCTGGAAGCTGGTGCAGTGGATACCCAGCGCCCGCATCTGGGCCAGGGCGGCGGCGTTGTTTTTCTGCTCGTGCAGGCCCAGCACCCGGTAGCTGTTCAGCGCCCCGCTTTTCCAGGCGTAGGCAAACCCGTTGCCACTGTGGCGCCCTTCGGTGGCGCGAAAATCCGCGTGGGGATCCAGGTTGATCGCCGCCAGCGGCTTGTCGAGCGCCAGGCTGGCGCCCATCAGCATGGGGTAGGCGTTGTTGTGGCCGCCCCCGATCACCACCGGCTCCAGTCCGGCCCGCACGATGGCTTCAATCACCGGCGTCAGGCGGCGGTCCAGCTCGGCGGTCAGTTCCCGTAACTGGAGGAGGTGCGTCGGGTCCTGGTTATCCAGTCCCTCGGCGTCCTGCTGCAGGTCCGACACCGCCAGTTCCCCCAGCAGCAGGATTTCGCTGCCGTCGCAAAACTCGTTAGCCTGCAGGTTGAGGAACAGGGAGAGAAAGGCGTCCCATGCGCCATCGCTTCCGCCCCGGCCACAATTGGCCCGCGGGCCAATGTCTTCGGGCACTCCAAGCAACACGTAGCGGGCCCCGTCGGTTCGGGCCTGGATCAGGGTTTCGGACAGGGTTGCCCCCTGAGGCAGCAGCAGGTGCTCGCCGAGGTGCTGCTCACCGGGGCGGCTGCTGCCATAGCGGGCCAGGGTTTGGGCGGTGGCGTAGTTCAGCTTCATTCGATGTCCAGCGGGTCCTGGGACAGGATGATGCCGGTGCTGTCGGCGTACAGATGGTCTTCCGGCAGGAAGGTCACCCCGCCAAAGTTGACCGGCACATCCAGGCTGCCTTCGCCGTTTTCGCCGGCGCCCACCGGAATGGAGGCCAGCGCCATGATGCCCAGGTCCAGCTCCTCCAGCGCGTCCACGTCACGTACGGAACCGTACACCACCAGCCCCTCCCAGTGGTTGTTGACCGCCAGGGTGGCGACGTCGGCGTCGATCAGGGCCCGACGCAGGGAGCCGCCACCGTCCACCAGCAGCACCTTACCCACACCGTCCTGCTCCAGCGCCTCCAGGATGGCGCTGCAATCCTCAAAGCACTTGACGGTGCGCAGCTCCCCGCCAAACGACGGGCGGCCTCCAAAGTTGCTGAACATGGGCTCCACCACATCAACCTGATCACCGTACAGGTCGCAGAGTTCGGAGGTGTTGTAATGCATGCTGACTCCTCGCGTTAGACGCTGGAAAGGGGCTTTGCCTTCAAAGTAATGAAAAACCGGGGCTTTGCAATGCCCAACGAGGATATTGCCCGGATTTTGTGCAGCGTGGCGTTGTCACAGAAGGATCGCCGTCCTGTCATCTCCCCGACCCGACCCTGTCAAGCGGTTGTCATGGCCGCTCCTTAGCGTAGTCGGCAAAGGCTGGGAGGAAAGACGGATGTGGCAAAGGATGGATGAGTGGGATCGAAACCTCATGCTGCGCCTGCAGCGTTTGCCCGCCCCCGGGGTGTGGCGGCCGATGGCCCGCTGGGTGTCACTCAGTGGCGACGGCGCCGGTTACCTGTTGATGGCCCTGCTGCTGGCTGAGTTGGGCGGTGCGCGGGGCGGGCAGTTTCTGCTGGCGGGCCTGGTGGCCTATGCCCTGGAGCTGCCCCTCTACTGGTTATTGAAGAACGCCCTGAAACGGGCTCGCCCCTGTCATCAGTTGGGCGGGGTTGTGGCGGTGGTTGACCCTCATGACAAGTTCAGTCTGCCCTCCGGCCACAGCGCCGCCGCTTTCCTCTTCGCCACCCTGTTGGCCTGGTACTGGCCTCCCCTGGCGCCGCTGGCCTACAGCTGGGCGGCACTGGTGGGCCTCTCCCGGGTCCTGCTGGGGGTGCACTATCCCGGCGACATCCTGGCCGGGGCCAGCCTGGGGCTGTGGGCCGCCAATCTGGGCCTCTACTGGACACTTTAATCTGACGCAAATCACCAGAAGGACGTGCCGATGCGGATTCTTTACGGGGTACAGGGGACCGGCAACGGCCACCTGACCCGCGCCCGGGTGCTGGCTCCGGCGTTGGCCCGGGCAGGGGTGGAAGTGGACTACCTGTTTTCGGGCCGCTCCCGGGACAGCTATTTCGACATGGAGGCGTTCGGGGCATTTCAATGCCGACGGGGCCTGAGTTTTACCACCCGCAAGGGCGAGATCAGCCTGCTGGCCACCGCCCGGGACAACACGCTGACGACCCTGTGGCGAGACATCCGACGGCTCGACCTGTCCGGCTACGATCTGGTACTGAACGACTTCGAGCCGATCTCCGCCTGGGCGGCAAAACGTCAGGGCAAACCCTGCATCGGCATCAGCCACCAGAACGCCTTTAACCACCCGGTGCCCATAACCGGCGATCGCTGGCACAACCGGGTGATCATGAAGCACTTCGCGCCCACCAGCGTGGCGCTGGGATGCCACTGGCACCATTTCGGCTGCGACCTGCTGCCGCCCTTTATCGAGGCGATCGAGCCGGCACCGACGGAGAGTGGCAAGGTACTGGTGTACCTGCCTTTTGAGGAGGCCAGTGACATCGTTGCCCTGCTGGCTCCCCTGACCGGCTACCGCTTCGTCATCTATCACGGCCATCCGCCGCCGGCGGATCTGCCCGGCCACCTGGTCTGGAACGGTTTCTGCCGGGATGGCTTCCAGCGCGACCTGGCCAGCTGCTGTGGGGTGATCTGCTCCGCCGGATTTGAGCTGGTATCGGAGGCGCTGGTGCTGGGCAAAAAGCTGCTGCTGAAGCCCCTGCAGGGGCAGTTTGAACAGATGTCCAACGCCCTGGCGCTGGAGCTGCTGGGCGCGGCCGAGTCGATGAAAACGCTCTGCCCGGAGCGGGTCCGCCAGTGGTTGCACAGTCCGGCCATTGAGCCGATTGAGTACCCCCAGATGGGCGACACGCTGGTGGAGTGGTTGCTGGCTCGCCAGTGGGATGACGTCAGCGGTTTGTGCCAGCGGGCCTGGGCGGAGGCGAAGTTGCCCGAAGCCTGGCAGCACAAGTGGGCATACGCCTACTGACGGGAAGCTCATTTCAGGACGGCGCCGTGGGGCGCCGTTTTTTGATCCCGGCGCCGGATCCTGCCGTACCCAAAGGAACAAAAGCGGAGGTGGGGCATGGCGCAGTTTCACAGCATCGTGGTGTTTGGGGCCAGTGGCTTTATCGGCAGCAATCTGGTGCCGGCACTGGTTCGGCAGGGCTACGACGTGCGGGCGGTAAGTCGCCAGCCTGAGCGTCTCGCTGCCCGGGGCTGGCAGCGGGTGCAGTGCCTGTCGGCGGATGTGCTCGACCCGGCGTCCCTGGGCCCGGTGCTGGCCGGTGCGGACGTCGTGTATTACCTGGTCCACGGCATGACCGAGGGAGACGGGTTCGACCAGCGGGAGCGGCAGGGCGCCGCCAATCTGGCCCGAGCCGCAGAGCGGGCGGGGGTTCAACGTATTGTGTATCTCGGGGCGCTGCACCCGGAAGGGGCAGACTCGCTGCACCTTCGCAGCCGCAGCGCCACTGGGGAAGGTTTGCGGCGGGGCCCGGTGCCCGTGACTGAGATCCGCGCCCCGATTGTCATCGGGCCCGGTTCCGCCGCTTTCGAAGTGATGCGCGACCTGGTCTACAACCTGCCGCTGATGGTGACGCCCCGTTGGGTGCGCTCCGCCATGGCCCCCATCGCCCTGACCAACTTGGTCCACTACCTGACCGGCGTACTCCGCCTGCCGGATCAGGGCGATCAGCGGTACGACGTGGCCGGTCCGCAGATGTTGACCTACGAACAGCAGATGCGGCGCTTTGCCCGGCTGGCGGGACGACGCATCCGCATTTTGCCGGTGCCGCTGCTCAGTCCCGGGCTGTCGGCCCGCTGGCTGCGCTTTATCACCTCAGTGCCCACCGGCATCGCCAAAGCGCTGGTGGGGGGATTGAAACAGGACCTGGCGGCAGACGACGCGCGGATCCGCCAGCGGCTGCCGCAGCCCCTGCTGGGGTTTGATGAGGCGGTAACCGAGGCGCTGCGCCAGGAGCGCACGCAGGTGGCGGAACAGCATCCGGAGCGGGCCAGCGTGATGCGCCGTCGCTGGCGTCCGAACTTTGGCTTCTATCCCAAGTCCGATGGCGCCACGGCGCAGATCGATGCGCCGGTGGAGCGGGTGTGGCAGGAGATCTGCCGCATTGGTGGCGCCCCCCGCTACTTCGCGCTGGACCCCCTGTGGCGAATCCGGGAAGCGTTTGACGCCCTGATTGGTGGTCGGGGGCTGGATTACTACCGGCGGGACCCGGACCGGCTGCGCCCGGGGGATCGGGTGGACTCCTGGAGCGTGGCGGAACTGCAGCCCCTGCGCACGTTGACCCTGCTTTTCGGCATGAAGGCGCCGGGGATGGGCGGACTGACTTTCGACCTCGAACCACAGGGCCAGGGCACCCGGCTGCGCCTGACCTGCTGGTGGTATCCCGCCGGCGCCTGGGGCTTGCTCTACTGGTGGGCGATGCTGCCCGCGCACCTGATCCTGTTTCGTCGCATGGTGGCCAACATCGCCACCCTGTCGACCCGCCCCGGCGGGCGCGGCACCCTGGTGCGGGCCTGAGCGTTCAGGGCTCGGGTTGCTCCAGCTCGTAGAGGGATTCCAGCACCAGCTCCATGCGGGGCGTCAGCAGGGCCCGGGCGTCTGCCAGTGCCTGGTTGTAGAACACCGGCCCCAGGGTTTTCAGGAGGAAATCCAGCAGGAATTCCGCTTCAAACTGGCCCAGTTCCCGGTCCAGTTCCTGTTCGCAGTAGTCGCTCAGTTGGCGCAGCAGCGCCTGCCGCTGCGCCGCATCCAGTGAGATCATGTGGGGCTCTCAATCGTCAGAAAGGGCACCAAGGTAACGATAAACCACGGCCCCGAGCAAGGCGCCGACGATGGGCGCCAGCCAGAACAGCCACAGCTGGCTGACCGCCCAGTCGCCGACGTAAACCGCCACGCCGGTGCTGCGCGCCGGGTTGACGGAGGTGTTGGTGACCGGGATGGAGATCAGGTGGATCAGGGTCAGGCAGAGGCCGATGGCGATGGGGGCGAAACCCACCGGGGCCCGCGGGTCGGTGGCACCGAGGATGACGATGAGGAACATCATGGTCATCACCACCTCGCAGATCAGCGCCGCCGTCAGGCTGTAGCCGCCGGGCGAGTGTTCCCCGTAGCCGTTGGAGGCAAAGCCGGCACTGAGGTCAAAGCCGGCCTGACCGCTGGCGATCAGGTAGAGCACCCCACCGGCGGCCAGGCCGCCCAGCACCTGGGCCAGGATGTAGGAGAGCAGGCGGTCACCGCCAAACCGGCCACCCGCCCAGAGGCCGATGGTGACGGCAGGATTGAGGTGACAACCGGAGATGTGGCCGATGGCAAACGCCATGGTCAGTACGGTCAGGCCGAACGCCAGGGACACCCCCAGCAGGCCGATGCCGACATCGGGAAAGGCGGCGGCCAGTACCGCGCTGCCGCATCCCCCGAGAACCAACCAGAAAGTACCAAAGAACTCCGCAACCTGGGCACGCATGGCGGCCTCCTGACAGTGAGGGTGGCCTCCAAGTATGGTCGATTAACGGCAGGTCAGATCCAGCGGCGCACCCGTTGGCAGTAACGCTCGAAATCGTAGCCAAAGCGGGCCCGGAGCGCCCGCTCTTCCGGTGCGATCTGAAATCGATTCAGGTACAGCATAAACAGCGGCACCATCGCCAGGGCGGCCGGCGACGCCAGGTAGACGCCCCAGCCCAGCAACAGCACCATCATGCCGAGGTACATGGGGTTGCGGCTGCGCCGGTAGATCCCCCTGACCACCAGCTGGCGGCTGGCGTCCGGGGTGGTGGGATTGACGGTGGTGCGGGCCTGGCGGAAGGCGAGGGCGCCACTGAGCAGGATGGCGGGTCCGATAAGACCGGCCACCACCAGGGCACTGAGCCTCATCGCTTGATCCAGCGCCAGGGCCGGGGTCACCTGTGCCAGGCCCCACATCAGCAGGCCCAGCAACAGCATCAGAAACAGGGGGGGGATTTTCAGCTCCAGTCGGGTCATCTCTGGCGGCGCTCCAGTTCTGCCATCCGCTGTTCCAGCGAGGCGATGCGCTGCTTCAGCTCGGGCTCACGACGACGCAGACTGTGCAGGCTGCTGGCTTCCAGCAGCAGAATGATGGCGATACCGCCCAGCAGGGCCCAGGTGATAAGGTCCGACAGTACCATTAACGACTCCATTCGTTTAAACGTGTCTAGAACTTATCGCCTGAGCGCCCATATTGCTACCCCATAAGGGGTAAGTGGGTGCGGTACTCTCCGGTGGCGGCCGCCACCGCGTTCACCACCGCCGGTGCCACCACGCCGGTAGCGGGTTCCCCCACGCCGGTCGGCGGTTCGGCAGAGGGCATGATGTGCACCGCCACCTCCGGCATGTCGCGCATGCGGGCCACCTTGTGGTTGTGGAAATTGGACTCCTGCACCACACCGTCCTCAATGGTCAGGGTGGAGAACAGCACCTGGCCGAGGCCAAAGCCGATGCCCCCCTCCATCTGTGCCGCGACGATGTCCGGGTCCACCGCCAGGCCGCAGTCCACCACGCAGGTGATCTTGTCGACGGTGACGTTCTTGCCCTTCACGGTGACCTCGGCCACCAGTGCCACGTAGCTTTCAAACAGGAACTGGACCGCCACGCCCATGCCCCGGTTGGGCCCCGGGTCCTGGCCCCATCCGGCTTTTTCCGCCGCCATCTTCAGCACCGCGTTGTAACGGGGATTGGTGCCGTGCCGGAGACGGAACTGGACCGGGTCCTGCCCGGCCTTCCGCGCCAGGGCATCGATGGTGACCTCCTTGGCCAGGGCGGTGTGGTTGTGGCCCACCGCCCGCCACCACTGAACGGGCACACCGTGCTGGTGGTTGTGCACCCGGAAGTCGGTGTTGGCGACCTTGTAGGGCAGGTTTGTGGCGCCCTCAACGCTGGTGTGGTCCACGCCGTTGTGCACCCCAAAGGCCTCAAAGGGGGTGCCGCTGAGCACCGACTTGCCGGCGATCCGCTGCTGCCAGGCCACCAGCTCCCCCTTGTCGTTGAGCCCGGCTTTCACCCGCTGGTAGTAGGCGGGACGGTACCAGCCGGCCCGGGTGTCCACTTCCCGGGTCCACACCACCTTCACCGGGCGACCGGGGAACTGCCGGGCGATGTCCACGCACTCCATGCCGTAATCCCAGGCGGGATTGGCCCGACGGCCAAAGCTGCTGCCGGCCATCAGCACATTGACCTTCACCTGCTCCGGTGCCAGTCCCAGCATCTTGGCAGCGCCCATCTGGTCGCCGGTGGGCATCTGGAAACCGCTCCACAGTTCGCAGGCGTCCTTGTCCACCCGGGCGATGCAATTCATCGGCTCCATGGTGGCGTGGGGCAGGAAGGGAGTGGCGAAATCCAGCTCTACGGTGTGGGCGGCGGAGGCCATCGCCGTGGCAGCATCGCCGTTTTGCTCGGCGATGAGTCCGGGTTGCTCCGTCATCGCCTTCAACTCTTGCCACATCGCCTGGGTGCTGAGCCGCTCTGCCTGGCTTTCGTCCCATTCGACAGCCACCGCCTTCAGGGCGCTCTGGGCTTGCCAGAAGCGGTCGGCCACCACGGCTACGCCGTTGATAAAGGGCACGACGCCAGCCACGCCGGGCTGTTTATCGGCGCCGTTGGCGTCGAACGATTTGAGGGTGGCGCCAAATCGCGGCGGGTGGATCACCACCGCCGTCAGCATCCCCGGCATCTGCATGTCCAGGGTGTAGATCGCCTGGCCGTTGGTTTTGCCGAGGTCCAGCCGACGCTGAGGCTTGCCGATGTAGATGAACGCCTTGGGATCTTTCAGCGCCAGGGTGGCGGTTTCGGGGATCGGTTGCGCCCTGGCGGCTTCCGCCAGCTGCCCGTAGGTGAGCCGTTGATCGCCGTGGATCACCGCGCCCTGTTCCGTGCGCAGGGTGGCCTTGTCGACCCCCCACTGCTCGGCGGCGGCGCCCAGCAGCATCTGCCGCATCGCCGCCCCCACCTGCCGCATCTGCAGGTAGGAGGAGGAGAGGCCGGTGCTGCCTCCGGTGCCCTGCATCGCGCCCCACAGCAGGTGGTTGTACTTGCTGGCGTCCCCGGGGGCCGGTTTGGCCACCAGCTGGTCCCAGGCGGCGTCCAGCTCTTCGGCCACCAGCATCGCCAGTCCGGTAAAGGCGCCCTGTCCCATCTCAAGGTGTTTGATCATCACCTCGACCCGGTTGTCCGGCGTCAGGGTGATGAACACGTTGGGGTCCCAGTTCTGCACCGGGGTGTCGGCCGCCGCTTCCGCATGCACCGAGCGGGGCAGTTGCACCCCCATCACCAGCGCGCCACCGGCACCGCCCATCACCTGAAGGAAGCGCCGACGGGTCAATCCAACTTGTTTTCTCAACATGGCTCTTTCCCCCTCAGGCCTTCGATTTCAGTTGCCCGGCGGCCTGCCGGATCGCATCCCGGACCCGCGCATAGGTGCCACAACGGCAGAGACAGCCGGACATCGCCTTGTCGATGGCGTCATCGTCCGGATTGGGGTTCTCGCTCAACAGCCCGGTGGCAGCCATCACCTGGCCACTCTGGCAATACCCGCACTGGTGAACGTTGCGCTCGTTCCACACCGCGATCACCGTTTCCCCCACCGGGTCGGTGTTGCCCTCAATGGTGGTGATCGCCTTGCCCTGGACGCTTTTGGCCCGGGTGGTGCAGGCCCGCGCTGGCCGGCCGTCGATAAGAACGGTGCAGGCGCCGCACTGGGCCATGCCGCAGCCGTACTTGGTGCCGGTCAGGCCGAGGTGGTCCCGCAGCAGCCAGAGCAGGGGGATATCGTCGGCGGCGTCCACCGTGTGGGACTGGCCGTTGATGGTCAGCGTCATCTCCATAACTTCCTCCGTTGCCGGACCCGCGCCATCAGGGAGCGGGCTTCGGGGGTTGGGTGAGTCAGCCGGAGCAGGTCCCCCGGCGTATCGATGTCGAGGGCGGCGTTGGGCATCTCCACCTTGTGAAGCCCGGGCAGGGCGGCGAGCCAGACCCGCGCCCCTTTATCCCCACAGGGCATCATCAGCCGGGAAAACAGCACCCGGGGAAAGAGGGCGGGCACGCCGAGATGGTTGTTGTAACGGGCGCACACCGGGTGGCCGTCGGTCAGATAGTGGTCCACCAGAGTGCAGTAGTCCTGCTCGGTGACGGCGGCCTGATCCGCCAGGGCGATCAGGACCGCGTGGGTCTCTGCGGTGAGGGCGGCCACCCCGGCGGCGATGGAGTGGCCCAGCCCCTGCTGATAGTCGGGGGCGATGAGATAGGGGGTGTTGCCCAGCAGGGGGATCAGGCGCTCGGCGTCGTGGCCAAGCACCACCAGGATCTGGTTGTCCAGCACCGCCCTGAGGGCGTTGAGACTGCGCTGAATCAAGGGTTGCCCCCCCACCAGGGTGAGCAGCTTATTGTCACCAAACCGGGTGGATTGGCCGGCGGCCATCAACAACGCGGTGACCGGCGCCATCACAGCACGCCACTCAGCGAGTGGCCGTCGGCGCCGTGCAGGACCGCGTGGCACTCGGCCAGGATCGCCAGGGCGATCCCCTCGGGCAGTTCCGCCCCCAGGGCGAGTCCCGCCGGGCCGGCCAGGCCGGGGAACCGCGAGAGTCCCGCTTCCGCCAGCACCTGTTCACGGCGATGGCGGGGGCCCAGCAGCGCGCAGTACTTCGGCGGCGCCGACGCCAGCAGCGCCAACGCGGCCGCATCCAGGCTCTGCTGGTGGTGCATCACGATGGCGGCGTCCAGCTGGCTGAACCAGGGTTGTTGCGCCACGGCCTCGGGGGAGCTTCTGACCATCCGGCACTGGGGGGGGAAGTGATGGGGACGGCCGTGGGAGGGGCGGGGGTCCACCAGGGTGACCTGCCAGCCCAGATCCACCGCTAAGTGGGCTAGCGGCCGGGCATCCACTCCGGCGCCGAAGATCGCCATCAACGGAGGGGCACGGTGAGGCGTCAGCAGCCAGGGACGATTGGCCCGCTCCAGCCGTTGCGGGCGATTGCTCCCGGCATCGTCGTACTGAACCGGTGCGCTGTGCCGGGGCCAGAGTTGCCCCTCCGGTGGCTGGCCGTCCGGCAGGGTCAGCCCATGCACCACCTGCCGGCGTTGTTGCAGGGCTTCATAAAGGCGGGCCAGTTGCAGGTAGTCGTTGTCGATGCTCAGGGGGTGCAGCATCACGTGCACCACCCCGCCGCAACCGATCCCCAACTGGTACACCACGTTGTCCTCATCCTGGCTGTTGTACTCCAGCTGGCGGCCCTGTCCGCTCTGCATCACCGCCATCGCCTGACGCTGAAGGTCGCTCTCCAGGCAGCCGCCACTGAGCAGACCCAACTGCTCTCCCAGGTCAGAGAACAGCATCATGGCGCCAGCCTTGCGATAGGCGGAACCCTCAGTGCATGAAACGCAGCCAAGCACCCACTGGCGCGCCGCTTTGTGGGGATACCAATGACTCAGCAGGTGCAGGGGGTGGTGGTTCATTGAGGCGTCCCGATGGAAAACTTAACGAAGTGTAGACAACGGAACGGAACGTGAATGGGGGGCGTAGTGGAGGAGTGAGACAAGAAAAAAGCCGCTCAGGGCGGCTTTTTTGTCACTTCTTGTCCGGGTCGAAAAACTGCACGTTCAGCGGGATCAAGGGTTCCCGAGAGGCTTTGGCGGCTTTCAACCGACTCAGGTAGTCGGCCCAGTACTGCTCCTGATTGCGCCCCAGGTCGTGAAGCACCTTCCAGGAGTAGAGGCCACTGTCGTGGCCATCATCGAACACCAGCTTAACCGCGTAGTTGCCCACCGGCTCAATGCCGGTGATGTTGACCTCTTTTTTGTTGGTCACCAGCACCGGATTGCCGTGGCCATGCACTTCGGCCGAGGGGGAGTAGACCCGCAAAAGCTCACAGGCCAGAACGAAGTGATCGCCGTTGTCGAACTGCACCTCCAGAACCCGGGAGCCCTGCTTGAGTTTCAGTCCGGTGACTTTCGGGGTCATGGCAACTCCTTACAGGATAAAGCGGGCCAGGTCTTCGTCTTCCACCAGGGTTTCCAGGTGGTCGTTCACGTATTTGGCGTCAATGGTCAGCGCCTGTCCGCTCTTGTCGGACGCCTCGAAGGAGATCTCCTCCATCAGGCGTTCCATCACGGTGTGCAGTCGACGGGCGCCGATGTTCTCGGTGCGCTCGTTCACCTGCCAGGCGGCTTCGGCGATGCGCTTGATGCCGTCCTCGGTGAACTCGATGCTGACCCCTTCTGTGCCCATCAGCGCCTTGTACTGCTCGGTAAGGCTGGCGTGGGGCTCGGTCAGGATGCGAACGAAATCTTCGGCGGTCAGGGAGTCCAGTTCCACCCGGATCGGCAGGCGGCCCTGCAGCTCCGGGATCAGGTCGGAGGGTTTGGACAGCTGGAACGCGCCGGACGCGATAAACAGGATGTGGTCGGTTTTGACCATGCCGTGCTTGGTGTTGACGGTGCAGCCTTCCACCAGCGGCAGCAGGTCACGCTGAACCCCTTCACGGGAGACATCGGGACCGGACACTTCGCCGCGCTTACAGATCTTGTCGATCTCGTCGAGGAACACGATGCCGTGCTGCTCGACCGATTCGATCGCCTTCTCTTTCAGCTCTTCCGGCTTCACCAGCTTGGCCGCTTCCTCCTCCACCAGGAGTTTGAACGCCTCTTTGACCTTCATCTTGCGACGGTTTTTCTGCTGGCCGCCCAGGCTCTGGAACATGGACTGGAGCTGGTTGGTCATCTCCTCCATGCCCGGAGGTGCCATGATCTCAACGCCCATCTGGGGTTGGGCCACGTCC
>CAZWED010000018.1:0-18726 GCA_964632645.1 uncultured Ferrimonas sp.
GGAACACTTCAGCGTCGGCGCTGACGTGCTTAACGCCCTGCTCGTAACCGCAGGCGAATTTACGGATCAGCGGGATGTCCATGCCGCCGATAAAGCCCACTTTCTGGGTCTCGGACTTCATGGCCGCCAGGGCGCCCACCAGGAAGGAACCTTCGTGCTCAGCGAACACCAGGGACTTCACGTTCGGCAGGTCAACTACGGAGTCGATGATGACGAAGTCGGTTTCCGGGTACTTCTTAGCCACTTTCTCCAGAGAAGCGGCGTAGTTGAAGCCCACTACAACGATCGGAGAGTAACCACGGCGTGCCATACGCTCCAGGCCCTGCTCGCGCTGGGTGTCGTTGGACGGAACGTATTCAAATACCTTAACGCCTTTGTCGTTATTGAAGGCGATAACGCCGTTCTCGTAGACAGCCTGGTTGAAGGATTTGTCGTGCTTACCAGCGGTATCGTACGCCACAGCCGGTTTGAAATCGGCGGCGCCGGCGACAAAAGAGGTCAGGGCCAGAGACACCGCAGCGGCAGTGGCGGCAATAGCTTTCTTCATCATATCCTCGCGTGTAGTAATTTTCTTTTATTGATCCCCTCCATGGGGATTCTCTGTCACAGCCATATAACGGCATCGAAGCTTGGGCAAGCGGTTAAATCCGCCGGTGAGTTCGAATGTGAGTTGGATCACATAACTGGACCGGCCAGAGTCTACCAGCTGAATAAATTGCTGCAATGAATGGAAATTCCCTCCGTTCAAAAAACCGACATTTGTAGAAAAGTTACAAAAAAAGGCGCCACCGGGAGGATCCCGATGGCGCCTTTTGTTGGTTATTTAGCGAAAGAAAAGTTGCGAAAGCGGGTTCAGTATTCTGGCCAGACCAGATGTGAAGTGCAGGGGCTGATCCAGCGCACTGATCACCAGGCAATCCTCATCGGCGTCGGTGTGGGGCTGGTGATTGTGGCGTCCGTCCAGGTGGATAAAGTCCCCCACTTTGTACTCGCCGCGCTCGTCGGCAAAGCCGCCATGCAGCACCAAAGTGATCTCCTGGCCCTGATGGGTGTGTTGAGGCACCGAACTGTTGGCGTCCATGTGGATGAAGAAAAAGCGGTCATCATCCCCGTCGGCATTGAGCTTGGCCTGGTGCAGCCCGCCGGGCAGGCGGCTCCAGCTGCCGAGGTGCGGCATCTGGCGGGCCAGAACCCGGGGCAGGACAAAGCGACGGTGCTCCAACTGCAACTCAACCGGTGGCGGCGTCACCGGAGTCTCCAGCGGGGTGTCCGGCAGGGTGTCCAGCAGACGGGCCAGCATCGCCTCCGAGGCGTTCTCGTCCTGGGGCACCAGAGGACGCTGCCAGCACTGCTCCGACAGGGACTGCTCATGCTGTTCAACCCGGCGCCGACAGCGCGGACAAAGCTCAAGATGGGCGGCCAGCAGCAGCGCTTTGCCGCCATACAGACGGCCTTCGGCGTACGCTTGCAACCACGCGCTGTCAGGGTGGTGGTTAATGCTGTTCATCCAAAAGCTCCCGTATCCGGTTAAGTGCCAGGCGCAGGCGGGATTTGACGGTGCCAAGCGGCACCCCCAGCGCGTCCGCGACCTCCTGGTGAGACCGGTCCTCAAAGTAGATCATGGTAACCACCTGCAGCTGTTTAGGCGGCAGGTGTTGGCAAAACTGCTCAAGTTGTTGTCGCAGCACGGGCTGGTCCAGCGGGTCGGACTCCATCTCCGTCTCCAGTGACGGCTCAAGATACAGATCTTCCGCGCTGGGGTGTTCCGGCCGGGCCTGGGCCCGCCGCAGCATATCGAAACTGACGTTTCGCGCCACGGTGAACACCCAGGTGGACACCCGCCCCTTGTCGGGGTGGTACAGGTGGGCCTTCAACCATACCTTGGTCATCGCTTCCTGCACCATCTCCTGCGCCAGCGCGTCACTGCCAAGCTGCCGCCGGGCGTGGCTTAGCAGCCGCGGGGCAAAATGCCTGAACAGGTGGGCGAAGGCCGTTTTGTCGCGTTGTTCGGCGACGGCCCTGAGCCAGAGGCGATGCTGCTCCGATTCATCCTTAATTGTCGTCACTGGGACCCTGTGCTCCGCGATCATCCGCATACGATGAGTATCTCCGGCATTGTGGGCATTATCCAGTGTCCCTACGCACGCCTTGGTTTTCTGGATCATTTCGATTGCACCAGTTGGTCGAGCAGGGCGAGGGTCTGATCCGGCTCGGCGGTCCACAAACGCTGTTTCTGGCTGGCGTCCAGCGGCACCACTTCCAGCCAGCGCTGCGCCACCCAGGCGGCATCCTGCCAGCGGGGTGACGGGTAAAGATTGCCCAGATCCGGGTAGTCCTGGTAGAGCTGGGCCAGCTTCTCCCCCAGGGGGGCGTAGCGTGGCATCAGGGGGCTGTCCTGCCAGTTTGTCATGGGGCGCACCCGCCCGACCCGAAGGCCATCGGGTTCGGTATCGATGGTGAGGATTTCGACCTTCTGCAGCCCCTCCACCGTGATCCCCAGCATGCCGTCTTCCAACGCATCAAAATCCACCACCCGAACCAGTGTTGCCAGCGGCCAGATGTGGGTGTTGGTGGTTTTGTCGCCGCTGGGATCCAGCATGCACATAGCGAACGCGTGCTCCCGATTGAAGCTGCCTTTCACCATGCGCAGGTAGCGCGGTTCGAAAATGCGCAGGGGCATGCGACCACCGGGAAAAAGGTGGCTGGTCAGGGGAAACAGGGGCAAAGATTCAATCATGGACATTCGGGCTTCCCTTACGGCGTTACTGATGCCCTGTTTACGCGTCGAAAAGGCAAAGGGTTCAGTGATCTTTTTTCCTATGCTTGCCGTAATAAGCTGTTCTGCAACCAGACAAATGTGATGCCTCAGATGAAGACGGTGTTGATTACGGGGGCGACGTCGGGCATTGGAGCCCAGCTGGCCCGGGACCATCTGGCCCAGGAATGGCGGGTTATCGCCTGTGGGCGCAACCAGGACGCCCTGGACGCTCTGGTGGCCGAGTTTCCCGAAGGCCGGGTGATTCCTGCCTGCTTTGACGTGACCGATGAGCCGCAAACCCGCACGGTGCTGAACGGCATCTTCGCGCGCCTGTTACAGGATCAACCGCTGGACCGGGCGATTCTCAATGCCGGTACCTGCGAGTATCTCGACGTTGACGAGTGGGACTGCCCCCGTTTTCGCGCGGTGATTGAGGCCAATCTGATGGGGCCGGTGCACTGCCTCGGGCCGCTTTTGCCGCGGCTGCAACGGCTCAGTGAGCTGGTGCTGGTGGACAGTCTGGCGCGTCTGCTGCCGTTCACCCGGGCTCAGGCCTACGGGGCCAGCAAGGCGGCGCTGCACTATCTGACGCGGACGCTGGAGGTGGACCTGGCTGAGCGCGGTGTTCGCGTGATGGCGGTGTCACCGGGGTTTGTTGATACGCCGCTGACCCGGCGCAACACGTTTGGCATGCCCGCCCTGTTGACGGTGGAGACGGCCAGTTCGGCCATCATGGCGGGGATGGCCCGGGGCAAGCGCACCATCCGTTTTCCCCGCAGGCTGTACTGGCCACTGACCCTGTTGTCCTGGTTGAGTGAAGGAGCGCAAGTAAGGATATGCCGATGGCTGAAGAAACAAGAATGAAGATTGCCGTCGTGGGCGGGGGTGTCGCGGGAATGACCTGTGCCCACCTGCTGGGACAGCACCACGAGGTGACCCTGTTCGAGCCGGAGTCGTGGCTGGGGGGCCATACTCACACTGTGGAGGTGGACGGGCAGGCGGTGGACACCGGTTTCATCGTCTACAACGACCGGACCTACCCCAACTTTCAGAAACTGCTGGCGTCACTGGGGGTGCGCGGACGCCCCACCGAGATGAGTTTCTCGGTGGCGGATCCGGACCGCAACCTCGAGTACAACGGCCACAATCTCGACACCCTGCTGGCCCAGCGGCGCAACCTGCTGCGGCCGGCGTTCTGGTCGATGGTGCGTCAGATCCTGCGGTTCAATACGCTGGGCAAACGGCTGGTGGAGGAGGGCAGTGTGCCCGATTGCACCCTCGGGGAGTTCCTGCAGCAGCAGGGATTTTCCGGCTGGATGGTGAGCCACTATCTGTTGCCGATGGGGGCGGCGATCTGGTCCTGCAGCCTGAATGACATGCGGGGGTTTCCGCTGCGCTTTTTCCTGCGCTTTTTCCACCACCACGGCCTGCTGGACATCGCCAACCGTCCGCAGTGGTATACCGTGGAGGGGGGCTCCTGGCGCTACGTCCAGGCGATCCTCGAGGCGGGCCGGTTCCAGCTGGAGCTGGAGAACGGCGTCAACCGGGTATGGCGTCATGAGTCCGGCGTCGAGCTGGAGGACAGCCAGGGTCAGCGGCGCCACTTTGACCATGTGATCCTGGCGTGCCATTCCGACCAGGCGTTGTCGATGCTGCAGGACGCGTCGGTGGCGGAGCGGGGGATCCTGGGGGCGATCCGCTATGCCCCCAACGAAGTGATACTGCATACCGACACCGCGACTCTGCCAACGCGACGTAAAGCCTGGGCCAGCTGGAACTATCGGCTGGGGCGTGCCGTCGGCGAGCATCGGCCGGTGGCCGTTACCTACAACATGAACATCCTGCAGGGGCTGACGGGAGACACCACCTACTGCGTCACTCTCAACCCCACGGATCCCATCGACCCGGCCACCATCAAAGGCCGCTATCTTTACAGCCACCCCCAGTTTGACCTGACGGCCGAAGCGGCAAAGGGGGAACGGGCCCGCATCTGCGGCGTTGAGCGCACCCATTTTTGCGGCGCCTACTGGTACAACGGCTTCCACGAGGATGGGGTTCGCAGTGCCCTGGATGTGTGTCAGCGGTTCGGGGTCGGGTTATGAGATCGAAACTGGCCACCGGCACCGTCCTGCATCATCGATTCACCGAACCGGAGCACCGTTTTCGCTACGGCATCCACATGCTGATGCTGGATCTGGACGACCTCCCCGGGCTCGAAGCGTTGTGGCGGCGTCCGCTGTTCTGGTGGCGTCGTGAGGATTACCTGGGTGAAGGGGATCTCAAGCAGGCGGTGCTGAGGCGGATGAACGCCCTGAGCGACACGCCCCTGAACGGCCGCGTCTGGCTGCTGGGGCAGTACCGCAATCTCGGCCTCTATTTTTCCCCGGTCAACTTCTACCTGCTGGAAGGCGAGGCGGGGTTCACCCACATGCTGGCGGAGGTCAGCAACACCCCCTGGAACGAGCGCCATCAGTACCTGGTGCCGCTGGGCGGGCGACAGGGCAATGACAAGGCGTTCCATGTCTCCCCCTTTATGCCGATGGGGCTGCAATACCAGTGGCAGGTGACGCTGGAGGGAGACCGCATCGGCATCGTGATTCGCTGTCTGAGCCGCGACAGCGGTCGTCCCAAGTTTGTGGCGGATCTGCGCCTTAGCACGGAACCGCTGAACCGCGCCGCGTTGTGGCGCGTATGGAGGCGAACGCCATCCATGACCCTGAAAACGGTGGCGGGCATTTACTTTGAAGCACTCAGGCTTTGGTGGAAAGGCGCCACGTTTTACCCCCACCCCAGAGCAAACCGGACGCAAGGAGAACGAAAATGACGACGGAAGTAAGCACTGCGCCCCGTTGGGATGTTGCCCTGTGCCGGGCACTGCTGATGAAGCTGTTGCCCGGGTTGCAACACGGCACCCTGGAGTTGCGGGAAGGGGGGCAGACATGGCGGTTTGGCGCGGGGGCGCCTCAGGTCACCCTCACCGTTAATCGGCCTGCGGTGTGGCGGGCGCTGCTGTTCGGCGGTGCCATTGCCCTGGCAGAACGCTATCGCGATGGCGACGTGGAGTGCGATGACCTGACCGGGCTGTTGACCCTGTTTGCCCGTAACCTCGACTGGCTGGACCGGCTGGAGTCCCGCTTCGGTTTTGTGCTGGGGCCCTGGCAGACACTGAAACATCGGCTGCGGCACAACTCCAAAGCCAACGCCCGCAAGAACATCGAAGCGCATTACGACCTGTCCAACGACTTCTACAAGCTGTTCCTCGATAACGGCATGGTGTACTCCAGCGGCCTGTGGCGCGAGGCGTCGGACCTGGATGACGCCCAGTTCCTTAAGATGGATCGCCTCTGCCAGGAGCTGGCCCTCGGTCCCGACGACCATCTGCTGGAGATCGGCACCGGTTGGGGCGCGCTGGCGATTCACGCGGCGCGGCAATACGGGTGCCGGGTGACCACCACCACCATCTCCGACGCCCAGTACCGGGAAGCCAAAGCCCGGGTGGCGGCGGCGGGGCTGGCGGATCGCATTGAGCTGCTGCGGCTGGATTACCGCGAGTTGACCGGACAGTACGACAAGATCGTCTCGGTGGAGATGATCGAAGCGGTGGGGGAGCGTTACCTGCCCGGTTACTTCCGCACCCTGAACCGGCTGCTCAGGCCCGGTGGCAAGGCTGCCATTCAGGCGATCACCATCGCCGATCAGCGCTACGACAAATATCGCCGGAGCGCCGATTTTATCCAGACCTACATCTTCCCGGGCGGTTTCCTGCCCAGCGTCCGGGTGATGGGGGAACTGGTGGCCAAAGAGACCGACATGGTGATCCGCGATCTCACCGACATCGGCCTGGACTACGCCCGCACGCTGGCCGAATGGCGGGCCCGCTTCGAAGCGGCACTGCCGTCGGTCCGCGCCCTGGGTTTTGATGATCCGTTTGTCCGCCTGTGGCGTTTCTACTTCTGTTACTGCGAAGCGGGCTTCCTGACCCGGAGGGTCAGCACCGTCCAGCTGACGATGGAGAAAGCGCGCTGATTGGCACGATGGAGGTAAGCCATGTTGTTGCCGACCCTGCTGTCCCTGAGCCTCAACCTGCTGCCGGCGGAGCCCGCCACAGCCCCCACCCTGAAGCCGGTGGGGGAGTCACGGCTCAAAGTGCTGTGGTTCCCGATCTATCACGCCCGTCTTTACAGCGACGACGGGCGCTTCGATGGCATTGATGCCCCGCTGGCACTGGATCTCACCTACCTGCGAGACATCGACGCCGAAGACCTGCTGAAGCACACCCGCTCGGAGTGGCAGCGGCTCAACCTCTACGATGGCCAGGCCAGTGAAGCCTGGCTTGCCTCGCTGGCGTCGATCTGGCCTGACGTCAGGGCGGGTGATCGCCTGACCCTGATGATGCAACCGCAACAGAGCACCTTTTACTTTAATGGGGAGGCGATTGGGACGCTGGCGGACGCGCAGTTTGGTGAGCGCTTTCTGGCCATCTGGCTGCACCCGGATTCGCGCTACCCCAAACTGCGAAACGCCCTGATAGGAAAAGCCCCATGACACACCCCCTGTCCCATGCCCTTATCGCCACCCTGCTGCTGTGCCTCACCGCCTGCTCCGGCGGGGACCTGACCCGCTATCAGGGCCAGACACCCGCCCTCAGCCTGCCGGCGTTTTTTTCCGGCCCCCTGGTGGCCACCGGCATGGTGCAGGACCGCAGCGGCAACGTCACCCGCCGTTTTACCGTCGAGATGACCGGCAGCTGGCAAGGCGATCGCGGTGTGCTTGATGAAACCTTCTACTGGGATGATGGTGAAGTCAGCCGCCGGGTGTGGCGGCTCACCGATTTGGGAGAAGGACGCTACCGTGGGGAGGCCGATGATGTGCTGGAGGTGGCCGAGGGCCTGGCGGTCGGCCCGGTGCTGAAGTGGCGCTACCGGCTGCAACTGCCCGAGGCACAGGGCGGATGGGTGCTGACTTTCGACGACACCATGGTGTTGGTGAGTGAGGACGAATTGCTGAACGTCGCGGTGATGACCAAGTGGGGGCTGGAAGTGGGCCGGGTGGTGCTGACCATCCGCAAGACCAGGAGTCCGATTCCCGCCTCGGAACCGGCACGCTGAATGCGCTGGCGACAGCAAAAAAATTTGCGCCAAATTAAAGAGAAATTATAAGTGTTAACAAACGCTTAGTTAGAAATGTCTGGTTACAACTGGCGCTATTGATGCGGCGTCCCGGCAATGGTCTACTGGCGGTCCCTAAGCCATAGAGGACCATGACATTAATGGACGACCCTGACTGTCGACCTAACCCGCCGAAGGCCCACCTGCCGTGGAGGCCTTCATCATGTTAGAACTGATTCTCGACCCGCAAGCCTGGGTCATCTTTGCCACTCTGTTTACCCTCGAGCTGGTGCTCGGCGTGGACAACGTGGTGTTCATCTCCGTACTGTGCGAGCGTTTGCCGCAGCATCAGCGTCGACTGGCCCGAAACCTGGGTATCGGTCTGGCGGTGTCGGCCCGTATCGTACTGGTGTTCTCCATCGCCTGGGTGATGTCCCTGACCGAGCCTCTGTTTAACGTGGCTGCACGCCCCTTTACCGGGCGGGATCTGATTATGATCGGTGGTGGCGCCTTCCTGCTGGCCAAGAGTCTGAAAGAGCTTTACCTGTGGCTCAGCCACCGTGAAGCGGCGCACGCCAACAGATTGCGCACCGGGCTGGCGGTGGTACTGCTGCAGATTGTGGCAGTGGACGCGGTGTTCTCCATGGACTCGGTGATTACTGCCGTGGGCCTCACCAGTGAGGTGCCGCTGATGGTGGCTGCCATTCTGGCCTCGGCCGTGGTGATGGTGCTGACGGCGGAGAAGATCAACCGGCTGGTGAGCGACTTCCCGGGCTTCAAAACCCTGGCGCTGCTGTTCCTGGTGCTGCTGGGGGGCCTGCTGATGGCGGAGGGCTTTGCCATCCACATCAACAAAGGGTACGTCTACTTTGCCATGGCCTTTGGCCTGGTGCTTGAGTTGTGTCATATCCAGCTTGCCAAGAAGCGCAAGCGTGCGGTGGCCACCTCCGCCGAATGGGTGGGCGAGTCGCCCCAATAATCACACTGCCGATGATGGGCGCCCTGAGGGGCGCCTTTTTTGTGTTGGCTCAATGGCTAACGTCTGCCTTCGCGGCCGCCGGATCCCGCCAGTGACTTACCATCCGCTTACCGCGCGGTTGTTGATATTCAATGGGTGCGACTGCAACCTCGTTAAGCATTTTTTATCGTGAGGGTAGGGGTAATGGCAGCGATTAAATGGCTCCTGATCAAGGCGTTGGTGCTCTTTTTTGGGATGGGCCTTCTCATCATCAGTCATTCTGAGTTTCGTAATACACAACGGTTTCTCGACAATGCACATCGTGCCGAGGGCACGGTGATTGCGCTGCACCGGAGCATGAGTGATTCCGGTGCCAGCTACTTTCCCGTCATTGCTTTTTCCACCCGGGCAGGGGAAAGCGTTGAGTTTCGCTCGAATTCCGGGGGGAATCCGCCCAACCATAAAGTGGGGGATAAGGTGGCTGTGCGCTACCTCCCCGATGAGCCCTATCAGGCCAAAGAGGATGAGTTCTTAGCCCTTTGGGGCTTTGTGATGATCGCCGGGTTATTTGGCCTGTTGCTGTTTGCCATTGGGGTTGGGGCCTTTGTCTTCCCCTACCTGAAACGGGGACGCGTCGAAAAATTGAAACAGCAGGGGCTGAGCGTTCTGGCAGACATTAAGGCGGTCCGCGTCAATACGTCCATTTCGATTAATGGGCGCCATCCCTACCAAATCCTGGCGACCTGGAAAGACCCTAAGACGAATATTGAAAGAGAGTTTGTCAGCGACAACATTTGGGCTGATCTCTCTACGCGTCGCGTCCCGGATAAGGTCAAGGTGTTCCACGACGGGAATAATGGGTCGAATTACCATGTCGAAATCGATGGTTGGGGAGATGGAAATTGAAACCGTCTCTGCACAATTTGAGCCGAAGACGTTCAGAAAAACGCATCCGGCGGAAATATTAAAGGCGCTGAATCCGCAGAGGGTTGAACATCCTCTTCCGGTTATACGGGAAGACTCTTACGGTCTGTCAGACGGTTTGTCAGGACATGACCTTGCCGTCGATTCATGGGTGTGGAAAAGGGAATTAACATGGTGTTGAACTGTCCGGTGTGTCACGGCGCAAGCATGGAGGTGATCGACTTCCATGGCGAAGAGGTGGATTTTTGCCCGGGTTGTCGGTCGCTTTGGTTTGAAAACGGTGAGTTGGATGCGGCGCTGTCCACGGCCGACAATGGCGACGACAGCGTGGCCGTTGAAGGCGCTCTGGGGCGACGTCTGGGTAAGGCAAAAGTGCACTGCATGCACTGTCAGAAGGCGATGGACCGTTACCACCTGATGGAGGAATACCAGATTGAACTGGATGTGTGCCATCAATGCCGCGGCATCCTGGTTGAGGGCGATGAAGTCGATAAAGTGGTTCGCTCTCCGGAGTTGAAACAGCATCTCGCGGCGATGAATGGCCAACTTGGCGTTAAGACCTGGGTGTTTCAGTTTTTCGCTCGGCTTCCTATTGAGTTCAATCTCCGGCCCAGGTCGACACCTGTCGTCATGCACTTGATTTTATTGATCAATGTCGCGTTGTTCCTGTCCTACTATAACAACCCGCAACTGGAAGCGACCTTGATCCAAAGCCTTGCGCTTCAGGCGAAACAAGCGCTGGCAATGAATGAACCTTGGACCTGGCTATCCCACATGTTCCTTCATGGCGACTGGCTGCACCTTATTGGCAACATGTACTTCCTGTACATCCTCGGCGACAACCTGGAAGACGTGCTGGGACACGGTCGCTTTCTTGCCTGCTATCTGGTTTGTGGCCTCAGTGCCGCGCTGCTGGAGTCGGTTATCGACCCCAATTCGATGGCGTTTATGCTGGGCGCCAGTGGTGCGGTGGCAGGCATGTTTGGCATGTACCTGATGTGGTTCAGGAACGCCAGCCTGAGCTACATGTTCCTCGTCTATCAAAGGAAGCTTTCGCCCTTGTTCTTTTTTGCACTCTGGCTGGGTTTAAACGTGTTGGGTGTGATTCTGCAATTGCAGGGAGTGGCTTATTGGGCCCACATCGGTGGCTTTATCGTCGGACTTTCCATCGGCTATTTTGCCAGGGGCTGGGTGATGCAGCGCAACCCGCTACTGGCCATGCTGAACCAGCCTGAAGTTGTGGTGACGCGTTGAGATCACTGGTGGAATTTCTACTGTTGAACAATATCAAGGATACGATGATGAAAGGGATTAGAAACCTCAGTATGACCCTGTTTGCTCTCATTCTGATGGGATGCGGGGCAGACTCTCGCGGGATCATGTTGCAGGGAGAGGACGCCACCTACTTAATCCGTTATTACCAGTCGGATGGTCAGAATGTGTATCACTACCAGTCGGGCGGCCGGGGGACGTATCAACTGTCCCACCGATGGGTGGTGAGCTATCGGGCCAGCGAGAACACGCCCAAAGCGGCACTGGATGTGGACATCCTCAGTATGGACATGAAGCACAACCGGAGTCATTGGAGCAGCCTTTCAACCCCGTCGGAGGACCTGGTGGGGCCGGGCTTGATGAGAGAGGGGTTCACTCTGTCAGTGGATAAGACTGGGGTCGCGTCCCTGGTCGCCAAAAATCCGGCGCTCTGGCAGGCGGCAGAGGACAAAGCCGGGAAGGATTTTGCTTCAACCCTGACCAAAGGATTGACGATACCGGGTGTTATTCGTGGTGTTCCACAACGAGTTGGCGCAACGGTCGAACTGAACACGTTTTATCGTGGACAACCGGCCATCCTTGAGGTGATCGCCGTCTGGCCTGAAACCTTTGAAGTTCAAATCCGCCTCAGCAGTAATGAAGACATGTTCGCGACGGCCGTCATTGATAGGCAAAGTGAGCGGATTGAGTGGCTAAGTATGGTGTCTATTGAGCCGTTTAACTTAAGGGGCAATATGCTGGTGGCTCGTAGCTTGTTGGTGATGACACCGCTCGAACAGGCTCGTGATTTTGTCATGCTCAGCGACGATCACGTGGCCATTGGCTGGTTGGAGAAGGATGGGGATAAATGGATGCCGATAGAAAGGCTCCCCGAAGATGTTCCCAGCCCGAAACCTGATGATAAGGGGTTGGCCTTTGATGTGGGTCACTTCGAGTGGGCATCGAAGAGTGAACTGACCTTATCCCTGCCGCTGGCAAACAATGATACGGCAGGAGGCGGTGAGACGCGGTTTCGTGATCTTAAGGCAAGAACGGAATCGGGCAGCCTGGTGCCGTTATCAGTCATCAGTGATGAGGGGTTTTGGCATGAGCCCATCGACGCCGGCTATCAAGCCGAGAAGAATGCGCTGGTGCTGGGGTGGGACGCCGAGGCGCAGCTTGAACAGATTGAGACGATATCCGGTGTGGTCGATCTGTATCCGCCAACACCGATACAAACCTTCAGCATCCGCTGGCCTAAAGAGCGTTCGGAGACCTTCAACTTAGGCGATGCCGTGGTGTCGGTTCGTTACCATCCTGAGGAGGGATTCTATTCGATTGGACTCGAGAATCCGGAGGTGGCCACCCTTTATCCTTTTTTTGGTGGTTTGGAAGGCGAATACGATTATATGGACTCAAGGGTTGAACCGGACTGGTTAACGGCCGGGGAGACCGCGTGGATGGACATTGCGCCAAGCCGTTACCAGCTTAAGCTCAGCAAATCCCCGGGCGATGTGGTGGATCTTTGGATCAGTATGAAAAGCACTACACCTTCAGAAACCCGTGAAGTTGAGTGGAAACTCCGAAAAGATGAATAGTGGTCGTTATCTAACAGAATGCTATTGGTGTGGTTGGCGTTTTATATTGGGCTGACAGATTGTGTTTTGTGTCGTATGCATACTGTTTGCTTTCTATTTGTATTTCGTATGTAAGTCGACAAGTCTATCGTTTTTTGCATTAGTAAAGAGTTTAACTTGTTTTAGGTACTAACCGGCGTAAATGGAGTGCTTGTGTTTATTAAATGGATTTTTTTGATGACGGTTCTTCTGTCTTTTTTGCTAGGGTGTGGCCCCGCATCTCATGATGGCACCTCCATAGAAAAAGAAAATGAGTATTTAATCCGTTATTACCAATCTGATGACAGTTTCGATGAACGCTCCCATCGATGGTGGGTGAACTATCGGGAGAGTGATGCCCGGGGAAAGACGTCGCTGGATATTGGCGTACTCAGCATGGATGTAAAACATGACAGCTTAACTGATTGGAGTCACTGGAGCAGTATTTCAAAGCAAGAGGAAGGCGTTGTCGGACCGGGCGTGATAAGAGAGGGTTTCACTCTGTCAGTGGATAAGGATGGTGCGGTTTCTCTCGTTGCCAAGAACCCGTCGGCCTGGCAAGCATTCGAGGATGAAGTCGGAAAGGATGTGGCTGCGACCCTGATCAAAGGCTTCGCGATACCGGGATTCATCCGCGACATTCCCCAACGGCTCGGCGCAACCGTTGAGTTAAAGGCCTTTTATCGCGCACAAACGGCGATCCTTGAGGTGACCGCCGTTAGGCCTAAAACCCTTGACGTTGAAATCCGCCTCAGCACCAATAAACACAATGAGGATATGTTTGCTACGGCATCCATTAACAGGCAAAACGGTCGGATTGAGCGGTTAAGCATGGTTTCGCTTGAACCTATGCCACGGCCAGACGAAGACGATATGGCTCGTGGTCTGTTGGTGATGGTGCCTGCAGATAAGGCTGGAAGCTTCGGCATGCTTGAGAGTCGGCACCTGTCTGCTGGAGAGTCGTTGTGGGATGAAACGATTCAATGGTATCCCATTACCTCGATAGGGGCTCCTGGGTGGACTCAGCAGCCGACTGGTAAGGCCCTTGAGTTTGATGTCGGCGACTTTGAATGGACATCAGAGAGTGAACTCACCCTCTACCTGCCGTTAGCGAATAATGAACGCGCGGCGGCTGGCAGCACGAAATTTCGCGATCTTGTGGCGAAGTCGAAAGCGGGTGCTGTCGTGCCTTTATCTCTGCACAGTGGTGATGGGTTTTGGCATCAACCCACAGAATCTGGTTACCAGGCCAAGAAGTCCGCATTGGCGAAGGGCTGGGATGTTGAGGCTCAACGTGAACAGGTCGTGACGATATCCGGTAAGGTGGATTTCTCTCCTTTTATACAGCAGTTCAGCATTCCCTGGCCTAAAGAGCGCTCCCAGACATTCGAACTGGACGAAGCGGTGGTGTCGGTTCGTTACCATCCTGAGGAGGCGCTCTATTCGATTGGGCTTGAAAGCGCTGAGGTCGCCACTCTGCTGCCTTGGTTTAGTGGTTTGGAGGGAGAGTTCGGTCAGATCCCCTCTGATATAGGACCGGATTGGCTAGGCGCAATGGAAGCCAGATGGTTGGACCTGGCTCCAACCCGCTATCAGCTTAAAATCAGCAACGCGCCCGATACGGTTAATCTTTGGCTTGCAATGAAAAACCGAACGCCATTGGAAACCCGTGAAGTTACCTGGGTGCTCCGCAATGATGAATAGTGGGCTAGATAAAACGGAATGATGATAATGCCGGCTGGCTCTTTATGTGGCGGCGACGTGTTTTATTGAGAGCTGTCGGCATCATCGTTTCTGGACAATTGTTTCTGTGTTGATGAAGGCTTCAAGGTTAAACACAGTGGCGAGGTGGCGGTCATATCAGTGAAAAGATAGCGTATCGACCTGACGAAAGAGAAATGATTAAGTCAATTCTGTATGACTCTGATGAATCCACGCCAATTGATCGCACGATTGCCACGTTAAATAACGTATTTGGCATTAAAGCGGATTCGATTTGTGGCGCTTTTGCTTATCCATCTTAGATCTCCAATGAGTTGAGCGGATTCACGCCGGCACACTGACAAACAAAAAAGGCGCCCGACGGGCGCCTTTTTTATGACTTGTGGATCACTTGTCCGCGCTCTCTTCCAGAGTCGGCTCGCCATTGATGGCGAACAGTTCCACTTCAAACTTCAGCGGGGTGTTCGGACCGATCATCTGGCCGGCACCACGCTCGCCGTAGGCCAGGTTGGAGGGGATGTACAGTTCGTACTTGGAGCCCACCGGCATCAGCTGCAGGCCTTCGGTCCACCCCTGGATCACGCCGTTCAGCGGGAAGCTGATGGTTTCGCCACGGGCGTAGGAGGAGTCAAACTCTTCGCCGGTGGGCAGGGTGCCACGGTAGTGGACGGTCACGGTGTCTTCCGCGCTCGGCTTGGCGCCGTCGCCTTCGGTGATCACCTTGTACATCAGGCCGGACTCGGTTTTCACCACGCCTTCGGCTTTCTCCATTTCGGCCAGCCAGGCTTCGCCGTCGGCTTTCACTTTGGCCATTTCGGCTTCGCGCTTCTCAGTGGCCAGTTGGGTCACTTTCTGCTCGAAGGCCATCAGCACTTCCTGCATCTGCTCGTCGGTCAGCTTGCTGCTGTTCGCCAGACCGTCGGTGACGCCCGCCAGAACCACCTGACGATCCAGGTTGACACCCAGTTCCTGCTGCTGGTCGAGGCTGCCACCGATGTACTGCGCCATGGAAACGCCAATGGCGTAAGCCACTTTCTGCTCTTCGGTGTTCAGGGCAACCTGGGAAGCGGGGGCTTCGGCAGAGGTTTGAGCCTGGGGCTTGGCCGCGTCGTCTTGACAGCCGGCCAGGGCGATAGCGGCGCCGATCAGGCCCACTTTAAACAGCTTGTTCATGATGTTCTCCCAAATGTGTGCTCGATTACTATTGGGGCGATTGCCACAAAGTGCAAGGGGGATAAGCGAATTGGTTCGCATATAGAGCCTTGAATCCACTGACAGTTCCCGCTTTTTGACCCGGATGCCCCCGACTGGCGACTGAATCGCCGGCAGCCGGGGGGCCTGTGTCGGCCTGAGTGGCAATGGGCAGCGGTGTCCATGAAGTGGTGATGGGCTTGTTGTTTGCCGGGCTCTGCTTTACTCTCAGCCGCTGTTTTTCGTGAAGCGAGTTTGTTCATGGCACTCAAAGCCACTGTATTTAAAGCCCGGGTTCAACTGTCCGATATGGATCGGCACGTCTACCTGGACCACAGCCTCACCATGGCCCGCCACCCCTCAGAAACCGATCTGCGCATGATGGTGCGGCTGCTGGCCTGGGCGATCTACGGCGATGAGCGGCTGGAGTTTACCCGGGGCTTGTGCGCCGACGATGAGCCGGAGTTGTGGCAGAAGTCCTACAGCGAAGAGATTGAGCTCTGGATCGATCTGGGGATGCCGGAAGAGGGACGGGTGCGTAAAGCCTGTGCCCGGGCCCGCCAGGTGGTGATCTTCGCCTACGGTGATCGTGCGGTGCCGGTGTGGTGGGAGAAGCACAAGGGCAAGTTCAGCCGCTTCGATAACCTCAAGGTGTGGTTTGTTCCCGGTGAGCAGGGTGACGCCCTGGCGGCCATGGCGCAACGCACCATGGATCTGGCGGTCACCATCAGCGACGGCGAAGTGAATGTCAGCGGCGGGGATCACTACGTCACGCTGATCCCGCAGGCGTTGAACTGAATCGTCGGCAATAGGGCGCGGTAAGCGCCCTTTTTTGTGCCCGGGCTCAGGGGGCCGGGGTGAACTGGTCCAGGGCGGATAAGGCCTGGCGCCAGAAGGCGGCGGTTTCCGCCAGCTCGCTGTCGCGGTAGGGGCGGGCTGGTAGGGCACCCCAGATGGGGCCGGGCCAGGCGTCGTCGCCATTGAATCGGGCGACGTGGTGCAGGTGCAGCTGCGGCACGACGTTCCCCAGCGCGCCAACGTTCATGCTGTCCGGGCGCAGGGTCTGTTCCATCAGGCCAGCCAGCTGGCAGGATTCCCGCATCAGCTGGGTCTGGTCTGCGTCACTCAGGTGGTGGATCTCGGTCAGGTCCGCCCTCATCGGGATCAGCAGCAGCCAGGGGTAGCGGCCATCGCGGTGCAGGCGCACTTCGCACAGCGGCAGGGTGCCCAGCAACAGGGTGTCTTCGTCCAGTCGGGGGTGAAGGGTAAACATAGGTTACTCGCTGTATTCAGAGGCGCTTACGCTAACCAAGCCGGGGCATTCCGGCAAGCGTTATCGGCGCTCCTGGTATCGCTCGGCGATGGTTCGTATTTCCGCTTCCAGGGTCAGAAACAGGTCCATCAGGTGGGGATCAAACTGCTGCCCGCGCTCTCCGGCCATCTGGGCCAGGCTGTCGTCGATGGTCCAGGCGTCTTTATAGGGGCGACGTGAGGTGAGGGCGTCAAACACGTCGGCGATCGCCACGATGCGCCCTTCGATCGGGATCATCTCCCCCTTCAGTCCCTGGGGATAGCCCTCGCCATCCCAGCGCTCATGGTGGGTCAGGGCGATGGTGCTGGCCATCTGCATCAACTCGGTTTCCAGATCACCGAGGATTTTGGCCCCCAGTTCCGGGTGTGTCCGCATCACGTCCCATTCGGTGTTATCCAGCCGGGCCTCCTTTTTCAGGATGCGGTCGGGGATGCCAATCTTGCCGATGTCGTGCATCGGTGCGGCGTGGAGCAGGACCTGACAGAAGTGTTCCGGCAGTCCGGCGGCCCGGGCCAGGCGCTCGGCGTAATGGCTCATGCGGATCACGTGCAGGCCGGTTTCATTGTCCTTATATTCCGCCGCGCGCCCCAGGCACTGCACCACATGCAGGCGGGCCTGCTCCAGCTCCTCGGTGCGGGAGCGCACCAGGTTTTCCAGATGCTGGGCCTGACTGTAAAGGGCCAGATGGGTTTTGACCCGGGCGCGGACAATGGCCGCATTGACCGGCTTGGTGAGGTAGTCGACGGCCCCGACGGCCAGTCCGGCGGCTTCGTCGGCCACCTCCCCCAGGGCGGTGACAAAGATCACCGGGATGGGGGAGGTCAGGGGTTGCGCTTTCAGCCGGCGGCACACTTCCAGGCCGTCCATACCGGGCATCATGATGTCCAGCAGGATCAGGTCTGGCGGGCTTTGCTGCACGATTTTCAGTGCGGTAGGCCCATTCAGCGCCACCTTAATCTGGTATTCGGGCGCCAGTATGCCCACCAGAACATCGATGTTTTCCGGGGTGTCATCCACCACCAGCAGGGTGGGCTTGTTCTCACTCATCGTCCGAAGCCTCTTTGGCGTCGGCCAGCCACGTTTCGATCCACGCTTTGGCCTCCTCAAACCGGTACGCTTTGATCAGTGTAGCCAGTGGGGCCAGATCGGTGCTGTTGGCGCTTTGGGCCAGCTGCTCCACCCGCTCGGCAGCGCTGGCATCGTAGGCGTCCAGCAGCGGGATGAGCGCTTTGAGGGCGCCGATCAGTGCGGTGCTGGCCAGCGCCGGGGCGGTGGGTTTGGGCTCCGCTTTCTGCCAAAGGCGGATCGCCTCAAGGAGGGTGTCCAGTGCTTTGCCGGCCTTCACCCGCAAGGCCGGGTCATCCTCTTTATTGGCGAGTTTCTTCTCCAGCCGGGCCAGCAGCTTGACCAGTTCCGGCGCGGCCAGGCTGCCCGCCAGACCTTTGAGGCTGTGGGCCTGACGACGGGCCTGATCGAAATCGCCGTCGCTGACCGACTGCCCCACCGCCTTCAGGGTATCGCCCTGGGATTCGGCAAAGCGGGTCAGCAGGCGGTGGTAGATCTTGGCGCTGCCCTGCACCAGTGCCAGCCCTTTATCCACGTCCATAAGCGGGCTGTGGGGCCAGGGCTGCAGATCGGTGACGAACTCGGGCGCGGCCTCCTCCTTGCGGGGCCGGGCCTCCTCCGGGGCGAGGAAGTGCCACAGCACCTGATGCAGCTGGCCGAGGTCAATGGGTTTGGCGATGTGTTCGTCCATCCCCGCCGCCAGGCTGCGTTCCCGATCTTCCTGCATGGCGTTGGCGGTCATGGCGACGATGGGGAGGCCCAGCTTCAGTTCCTCACGAATCGCCCGGGTGGCCTCGTAGCCGTCCATCACCGGCATCTGC
>CAZWED010000019.1:0-18488 GCA_964632645.1 uncultured Ferrimonas sp.
GTGACGCCGGCACCCTGAACTTTTCCAAGATCAAGGGCAGCCACACGGCGATGAAATCCGGCATGCTGGCGGCCGAGGTGGTTGCCGAGGCACTGCAGGGCGAAGGCAGCGAGGGGCAGGATCTGACCGCCTTTGAGGGCCACTTCCGGGCCTCCTGGCTGTATGACGAGCTGTATCGCTCCCGCAACTTCGGGCCGGCACTGCACAAGTTCGGCAGCCTGCTGGGCGGCGCATTCAACACGCTGGATCAAAACCTGTTTGGTGGTCGCATGCCGCTGACGCTTAAGGATGACCAGATCGATCACGCCCGCCTGCAGCCGGTGTCCGCCTGCGCCGCGATCGACTACCCCAAGCCGGATGGCAAGCTCAGCTTTGATCGCCTCTCCTCGGTGTTCCTCTCCAACACCTACCACGAAGAGGATCAGCCCTGTCATCTGCGCCTGACCGACGACAGCATTCCGATCCGGGTGAATCTGGTGGAGTATGCGGAACCCGCGCAGCGCTACTGCCCGGCGGGGGTGTACGAGATTGTGCAGGAGGGCAGTGAGAGCCGGCTCCAGATCAACGCCGCCAACTGCATCCACTGCAAAACTTGTGACATCAAGGACCCCAGCCAGAACATCACCTGGGTTACCCCGGAAGGGGGCGGCGGGCCTAACTACCCGAACATGTGATTGGTGGAAGGAAGCCGAAGCCAGCAAAAACGCGCACCCCCGGGTGCGCGTTTTCTCTTCTAGGCCGCGTTGATGGTGTTGCGGCCAGCCAGTTTGGCTTCGTACATCGCTTTGTCGGCCTGGTGCAGCAGTGTGGCGCCGGAGACCCCGGGGTGCCATTGGGCGATCCCCTGGCTGAGGGTTACCCGTGGGGCGATCCCGGATTCCGGATGGCGCAGGTTGGCGTCCTTGAGGCGGGACTGGATCTCTTCCGCGAGACGGTGAGCGCCCCGCTTGTCGGTGTTGGGCAGCAGCAGGACAAACTCCTCGCCGCCGAGCCGGGCCAGAGTGTCCGACTGGCGCCGGCTGCTCTGGCGCATGATTTGCGCCACGGTGCGCAGGCACTCGTCCCCCGCCTGGTGACCAAAATGGTCGTTGTAGCGTTTGAAATAATCCACATCGAGCAGGATCAGGCTCAGCGCGTTTTTGCTGCGCTTGGCTTCGTTGACCGACTGCTCCAGCCGCTGGTCGAAGTACCGGCGGTTGGCCAGACCGGTCAGGGCATCCTGGTTGGACAGGGTCCGAAACTTCTCCAGCAGGCGCTGGTTCTGGCGCAGTTGCGCCTGACTCATCCGCATCCACAGGTTGATCTGCCGTCGGGCCGCCAGACCCAGGTAGAGGGCGATCGCCAGCACCGCCAGCTCCTGCCACCAAAGCGTGCCGCTGGGCCACAGCAGCATCAAAGTGGGGGGCGTGAGGCAGAGGATCAGGGCGCGGTCAGCGCTGTGCAGACCCAGCACCGAAGCAAAGGTGAACATCACGTACGCGGAGAAGATCGGCAGGGTGGGCTCGTCGCTGCCGCCGGAGAGGCGAATCGCCACCACGGTGGAGAGCGCCAGTCCCAGCAGCAACCCCTGAAGCTCAATGGGCAGGGCCAGCCGATAGCGGGTGCGCTTGTGCGATCGGCGGTTCAGCCCCCACAGGAGGAACGCCAGCAGGGCGCTGGCCAGATAGGGCAGTTGACGAGGCAGCGGCTGCGACCACTCATAGAGGGCGACGCTGGCCAGAGGCGTCAATGTGGCGAAGATCAGCAGCCATTGCAGTCCCTTGTATTGCACTGGCCTGGGGTCCAGTTCCATCCGGCTCCGTGGATTAAGGCTTAATGTTCAGACAGGTTAACTGGTTATTGACCATAACGGGGCGGATCGTCAAGTCGAGGCCAGGTAGTGCTTCAGAGACTCCGGGGGAATCGAGCGCTCCGCAGAGACGGCAAAGGCCGCCCATCGCGCGGCTTCCTCCATCGCCAGACTGAGGTCATTTTGGCTGAGCAGGCCGTGGATGAGGCCGGCGGCATAACAGTCGCCCGCTCCGGTGCTGTCCACCACGGTGGCAGGCACCGCGCTCTGGTGCAGATCGGTGGCGGCCAGGTAAGCCCGGGCCCCGTGGGCCCCTTCCGTCACGATAAAGGCGCGCAGCTGATCGCCGGCGATGCCGCGGGCCCACTCGAAGCTCGGCGTCACCCCATGCTGGGCCAGATCGTCGTCGGAAGTGATCAGGTAATGGCAGGGACGGGCGGCGAGATCCTTGGGCAGTTGTGACACCACCAGGGCGTGGTCGAGCGCTTCCGCCATCAGGCGGGGAAGATGCTCTGCGGACAGGTTGACGTACAGCGCGTCCACCGGCTGCCAGTCGATGCGCTGGGGCAGCAGAAGGCGGGGACGGTTGGGGCGCAAAATGGTGCGTTCGCCATTGGGTTCCATCAACAGTTGCAGCGGCTGCGTCGGCCCCACCAGCCGATGCACCTGCCGGCAGCCGAGGCCAAGCTTGCTGGCTTCGGCCAGCAGCCAGTCCCCCAGCGCGTCGTCGCCCACCTGGCTGATCAGCTCCACCTGGTGACCGGCCCAGACCAGGCCCAGGCCGGTGTTGGTGGCGCCGCCACCAATGCGATGACCCAGATCTTCATAGTGAATTCGGGCACCGGAGCTCAAGGGGCGGCTCAGGCGCAGGATGTGATCGCAGTTGAGATTGGCGATGATCAGGATCTGGCTCATGGCGGTATTCGCTGTCACGTAAGTGCTCCGGATTATCGCCACGCCAATCCCGCTTGTCATCTTCCGGTCATAAAAAAAGGGCGCCCGACGGGCGCCCTTCCGGTGAATCCGGATCACATGTCCTTGGCGCCGAGCGGGCGGCGCAGCTCGGCGCGCACGTTGTCCATGCCGGCGTAGAAGTTCTTCATCATCAACAGGCCCATCATCAACCCGTTGGGGGTGGCCTGCAGCTTGTCCGGATCCTGCGGATCCTGCTTCAGGCAGCCGGTGGCGTGCATAAACGCCATCTCTTTGGCCAGGCCCAGGTAGGGGCTGACGCCAAACTGCTCCTTGAAGTAGCTCTTGGACAGGCGGCCACCAAACAGGTTGAGCAGGAAGCGGTACTGCATCACGGCATGGCGGCTGTAGTGCTTGGAGGACTCCACACCCATCTTGCCGGCGGCGATGCGCTCCTGGTAACGACGCAGTGAGAAGCTGTTCACGTACAGGGTATCGTGCAGGAAGCTGAAGCTGCCGGAGCCCAGGCCGAGGTAGTCGTCGTAGTTGACCACGTACTCATCGAAGCCCTCTTCGTTGCTCTTGCCGAAGGACCAGGCGGTCAGCTGATCGTAATGCCCTTTCAGGCTGTTCAGGATCAGCTCGTAATCTTTGCGGATGTCCTGATCCGCCGCCGCCAGGTTGCCCTTGGCGCTCTTGCGGGTCTGGTGGGTCACCATCAGCGGGTAGGTGGTGATCTGGCGCGGACCCAGGCGGGTCAGCATGTCCATGTCTTTTTGCAACACCTCGGCGGTCTGGCCCTGGAAGCCGAAGATCATGGCCACGTTCAGGATCGGGAAGTTGTCCTTGGCGCGCAGCAGCTTTTCGTACACCACTTCCGGCTCGCCGAACTTCTCCAGACGGTCGGTGCGGGCCAGGATATCCCGGTCAAAACTCTGAACGCCGACGGAGAGGCGATCCACCAGGCCGTGGAGTTGGGTGAACTCGGCGGAGGTCAGGTGCAGCGGGTCGGATTCGCAGGAGACCTGCTTGATGCTGGGGAACAGCTTGCGGGCGTGCTCAATGGTGCGGGCCAGTTCATCCACCAGAACGGTGGTGGTGCCGCCGCCGATGTAGAGCTCTTCAAAGTCGTAACCCAGCGCCTTGGCCATCTCCATCTCTTTGCGCAGGCTGACAAAGTAGGCGCGCGCTTTCTCCTCCTTGAACAGGAAGCGATGGAAGGTACAGAAGGAGCACAGGGTGTGGCAGAAAGGCACATGCATGTAGAGCATGTACTTGCGGCCGGGCATCGGAGCCGGAAACGCATCGCACGCCTGGGTATCCAGGCACAGGTGGCGCTTGGTGTAGTACTGCATCACATGCTCGAGACTTTCCAGCATCCAGCGGGGGGTGGTGATCTTGTTGCTCTCGCGGATGGCGGCGTTGTTCAGAGCGCGTTCGGCTAACGACATTGAGTCTCCCTCGGTGACGGCGCGGCGGACATTTCTTACCGGTAACGGTTGCGCATGAGTCACGTTCTTTGCTAGGTGGCCCCCAGCATATTGGTTACGCCGGTGACTGGGGAGTGGGTGGGTCACAGTGTGAGTGTTCCGGTGTCGGCCAATTGTCAAAAATGCGATCTGGCCAACAATTCGTCATGTTGATTTGGCGTTACCGGGTTGGTTTTTCACGCAAAAAAGCCATTTTTTTGCAGTGCTTGGCGTAAATTTACTGGGCGAAAGAACAAAGTTTCACCGTTTGGCAGTGCAGCGCGCCAGGGCCATTGTCGCCTTCAGAAGCTGGACAGCAGTGGGGGTTTCACGGCATCGTCAACCGGGGACGAACCGCTCGGAATAAGGAGCAGGAAGTGTTAAGAATCAGCGTATTGGTTGTGGGGATCTGCCTGGCATCAGGCGCGTGGGCACAGGCGGAGCGTTCGAGCCGCATCATCACCACCGGGCCAAAGCCGATCCCGGTGGTGGATGGAGCAGAGTTTATCCGGGCCTGCTGGTATCAGGGTCAGCAATATTCCGAAGGGGCACCGCTGGAGGTGGCAGGGCAGCTGCTTTACTGCCTGCCCAAGAACGATTTTGAAAGCAACGGGGCGCTGATGTGGCGGGCCGCCGAGGCCACGACGACACCGGCCAAAGTGCGGGTGACGCCCTGACCCAAACGGCGGTGATCAGCGTGCCTCAAGGCGGGCGTAGGCCACCACCAGCCACTTGACGCCCATGCCGTCAAATGCCACCTGAACGCGGCTTTGCGGGCCGGAGCCTTCGTAGTTGATGATCACGCCGTCGCCAAACTTGGGGTGGTGCACCCGCTGACCGAGGCTGAACCCGGTGTCGTTAAAGCGCTGCTCTGACTGGTTGAAGCGGTTGTACTGACGCGGCTGGGACACCTGGGTGGTCATCCGCACCTCCTCCAGGTGCTCCTGGGGGATTTCGCGGATAAACCGGCTGGCTTTGGCAAAGGTTTCCCGGCCGTACAGGCGGCGGGATTCCGCGTAGGTGATGTAGAGCTTTTGCATCGCCCGGGTCATCCCCACGTAGCAAAGCCGACGTTCCTCTTCGAGCCGGTCTCCCTCGTCCAGGGCCATCTGGCTGGGGAACATCCCCTCCTCCACACCACACATGAACACCAGCGGGAACTCCAGCCCCTTGGCGCTGTGCAGCGTCATCAGCTGAACGGCGTCGTCGTTGTCGTCCGCCTGCCCCTCGCCGGCTTCCAGTGCGGCGTGCGCCAGGAAGGCGTTCAGTTCACTCATCTCCTCGGCGTCTTCCGGCTTTTCGAAGGAACCGGCCGCGGTCACCAGTTCGTTCAAGTTCTCAATCCGTGCCTCGGCCTTTTCCCCTTTCTCGGCCTCGTACATGGCGCGCAGACCGGAGTGGTTGATGACGTGGTCGGCCTGGCGTTTCAGTGGCGCTTCCATCACCTCCTGCTCCAACTCGTCGATCAGGCTCATAAACGCCGCCACGGCGGAGGCGGCCCGCCCCGCCAGGCCCCGTTCGGTGAGCAGGCGCTGACAGGCGCGCCACAGGGTGATCCCCTCGGAGCGGGCAGTGGCACGAACGATGTCGAGGGTGCGGTCACCAATGCCGCGGGTGGGGGTGTTAACGATGCGTTCAAACGCGGCGTCGTCATCCCGGTTGGCGATCAGACGGAGGTAACCCAGGGCGTCCTTGATCTCCTGACGCTCGAAGAAGCGCAGGCCGCCGTAGATCCGGTAGGCCACGCTCTGGTGCAGCAACGCCTCTTCCAACACCCGCGACTGGGCGTTGGAGCGATAGAGAATGGCGCAGTCGGACAACGCCCCGCCCCCATCCAGGTGCTGCTTGATCCGGCCCACGATGTAGCGGGCCTCCTCCAGCTCGTTGAACGCGCAGTAGAGGCTGATCGGCTCGCCGCTGGCGCCCTCTGTCCACAGCTCCTTACCCATCCGCTCGGCGTTGTGGGCGATCAGGGCGTTGGCGGCGCTGAGGATGGTGCCGGTGGAGCGGTAGTTCTGCTCCAGCCGGATGGTCTGGGCGCCGGGGAAGTCGTCGAGAAATTTCTGCAGGTTTTCCACCCGGGCGCCACGCCAGCCGTAGATGGACTGGTCGTCGTCTCCCACGATCATGATGTGGCTGCCTTCACCGGCCAACAGGCGGATCCAGGCGTACTGGATGGCGTTGGTGTCCTGGAACTCGTCCACCAGGATATGGCGGAAGCGTTGTTGGTAGTGGCGCAGCAAATGAGGCTGCTTGAGCCACAGTTCGTGGGCGCGCAGCAGCAGTTCGGCAAAGTCCACCAGACCGGCCCGGTCACAGGCTTCCTGGTAGGCCTGGTAGATCTGCAGAAAGGTTTTCTCTACCGGGTGGTAACCGGCGTCAATGTGCTGGGGACGCAGGCCTTCGTCCTTTTTGGCGTTGATGTAGCCGACCGCCTGACGCGGTGACCACCGCTTTTCATCCAGCTGCAGGCTTTTGAGGATCCGCTTCACCAGCCGCTGCTGGTCGTCACTGTCGAGGATCTGGAACCCTTCCGGCAGGCCCGCTTCCTGATAGTGCGCGCGCAGCAGACGATGAGCCAGTCCGTGGAAGGTGCCTATCCACATGCGGTTGACCGGCCCGTGCACCAGGTCTTCGATGCGGTGGCGCATCTCTGCGGCGGCTTTGTTGGTGAAGGTCACCGCCAGAATGGCATAGGGGCTCTCGCCCTGCTCCTCCAGCAGCCAGGCGATACGGTGGGTCAGCACCCGGGTTTTGCCGCTGCCCGCCCCTGCCAGCACCAGCACGGCGCCGGGTGCCGCTTCCACGGCGGCACGCTGTTTGTCGTTGAGGGTGTCGAGCTGCAATCTGGAGGTCATCTCTGGCGCCTGTGGAATAGCAAAAGGGGCGCCATTATACCCTGTCACAACAGCTGACGCAGGGCCTCGAGTGAAGTGAGCTCCAGCGTCGGCAGCGCGGGCCCGCTGGGGCGGGTACGGCCGTCTGCGCCGGGACGCAGCAGCGCCGCCTGACAGCCGGCGTTGATGGCGCCGAGCACATCCTTGCCCGGATGGTCACCGACGTGAAGCAGCGCCGAAGGGGGGATGTCCAGCTCGTCACAGCAGCGTCGGAACAGGTCGGGGGCGGGCTTTTGCTGGCCGTGAGGGCCGGCGCTTTGCACACTGGCAAAGGGGATCTGGGGCAGAAATCGTCGCACATCGGCGTTGCCGTTGGTGATCACCGCCAGGGGGTAACGTTGGGCCAAATCCGTCAGCAGGGTGATGACCGCTTCCGGCACGGTAATGGCGCTGCGCCAGGTCAGAAAGTCGGTGATCAGGGCATCACTGGCGTCTTCCGGCGCAGGGTGGCCCAGTTGGCGAAGACCCCGCTGCAGGGTGGCCCGGCGGGTTTCCGTGGTGTCATGGATCAGCCCGGGGCGTTCGCTCAGGGTGGTGGCTTTTTGCTGCTGCCACCAGTGGGGATCCTGCGCCCGCGGATCCGCCAGTTCCGACGCCAGTCGCTGCAACAGGCGAGACTCGGCATCAAGCAACACGGGGGCGTTGTCGTAGAGGGTGTCGTCGAGGTCAAAACTCAGGGCCTGCACCGGTTGCAGGCGGCGGTAAAAGCGCATCGGGCTCTCCTGTCGGTTGTCCCGATGATGCCTCCCGCCCCCCAATCTGTCCAGACGGCCTAGATGCCGCGCAGCGGGGTGACCGCCTCCCGTACCAGTTGCAGCGGCTGACGCGGCGGAGGCGAAGTGGGTTCCGGTGCCGACACCGGCATCGCCAGCTGACAGCGGTTGCGTCCTTCGGTCTTGGCGGTATAGAGGGCTTCGTCGGCCCGGGCAACCAGGTCTTCCGGGGCGTCCTGTTCCGGTCCCAGCACCGCGATGCCGATGCTGACGGTTTGCGATTCGGGCAGGGCCGAGGTGTTGCGTTGCCAGCGGGTACGGATCCGTTCTGCCAACGCCAGGGCGCCCTGGCCATCGGTATTGGGGCAGATCAACATAAACTCCTCCCCGCCATAACGGCCAGCCAGATCATAGCCCCGGCAGCACTGCCCCATCAGGGCGGCGAACCGGATCAGCAGGGCGTCGCCCTCGAGGTGGCCCAGAGTGTCGTTAAGCCGTTTGAAGTGATCGAGGTCCAGCATCAGCACCGCCAGCTCCTGGTGGTGGCGACGGGCCTGAAGCCAGGCGCGACGCAGTTGCTGGTTCAGCTGGCGGCGGTTGGCGAGGCCGGTGAGCGGGTCGGTCTGGGCTTGTGCGGTCAGGCGTCGTTGCTGCTGTTCCCAGCGTCGCAGCACCTGGGCGCCGGGCAGAGCGATGAGCAGGACCGTGCCGATGGCACTGCCCCGTTGGCCGCCGAGGCTCTGGCTGAGCGTCTCAGCGGGGTCCAGTCCGGCAGCGAGCATCAGCAGGCCGGTGGACACCAGCCCCAACCCCAGCAGGGCGCCACGGTCACGCTGATAAAGGCAGGCGACCAGCACCGAAGCGTACAGCAGGGAGCCGATGGCGTCCGGTGTGCCACTGAGGTCCAGCACGAAAGCCAGCGCCACCAGCGCCACCAGCATCAGGCGGGTGGGCAGGTTTTGGACTCTGGCGGCTTGCAATGTCATGGGTGTTCCTTCACTTCCCGAGGACGTCGGGCGTCCGATAACGGACAAAAATGCAAAAGTTACACCAACTTACAAAAGCCATACAACGCGCGGGGTTTCGTCGTGGTGGCGGAAATTTGACGCCGACAAAAGGATGACAGGGTGTGGCAGTGGCAGATTTTTGCCGCCACTGGGTACAATGGTCGGCCTTGCAAAGGAGGAATCGTTAAGATGGCCAAACCCAATACGCAGTCCGTCTCGGCCGAGGTGGTGGCAGAAGCGATGCGCATCGCCCGGGGGACCCAGCAGCCGGGTCAGACCAAGGAGCAGACCAAGCTGATCGCCAAGGGGATCGAGAAAGGGATCGCCGAATACAAAAAGCAGCAGAAAGCGAAATCCCGGGCCGCGGACAAGGCCAGAAAACAGGAGCGTCGGGCCAAGACCCGGGAGGTTGACGAGGTGGCGGCGTCAGAAGCCTCGCCGGTGACCGCCCATTCCGGCCGTTTGCCCTGGGCGCTGCTTTTGCTGAGCTGGGTGGGGTTTGCCGCTTATCTGATACTGGCTTGAGGGGGAGCGCTGCTCCGGGTCTTCACTTCTTTTTCGCCCGGGGATGAGCGCTGTCGTAGACCGAGGCCAGGTGCTGAAAGTCCAGGTGGGTGTAAATCTGGGTGGTGGAGAGATTGGCGTGGCCCAGCAACTCCTGAACCGCCCGCAGGTTCTTGGACGATTCCAGAAAGTGGGTGGCGAAGCTGTGGCGGAGTTTGTGGGGGTGGACCTTGCTGTCGAGGGCCTGGTGCTGTCCCCACTTGGTCAGCCTGGCCTGAACGCTGCGGCGGCTGATCCGGCTTCCCCGACTTGAAAGAAACAGCGCTTCGCTGTCCCCGCCTTTAAGCAGCATGGGGCGCAGTGCCAGGTATTTGCCCAGCCACTCGCGGGCGGCCTTGCCGATCGGCAGCTGCCGCTCCTTACCGCCCTTACCCATCACCCGCACCGTGCCGGACGTCAGGTCCAGGTGGGGGCAATCCAGACCGACCAGTTCTGCCAGACGCAATCCGGCGGTATAGAACAGTTCCATCATGGCGCGGTCGCGGATGGCCAGGGGATCGTCGTCTTCATCAAGGGTGAGCAGGCGGTTGACCTGATCCACATCCAGGTTCTTCGGCAGTGGCCGGCCCTGTTTGGGCGCCTGCAGGCCGGTCATGGGGTCATGGTTCAGTCGCCCCTCGCGCAGCAGAAACTTGATCAGCTGGCGCAGCGCGGAGAGTGTTAGCGCCAGTGAACGGGGGGAGAGCCCCTGGCGGTGCAGTTTGGCCAGCAGGGCCTGACAGTGGGCGGTGCGAAGCTGTGACCAGTCGCTGACCCCCTGCTCCTTCAGCAGCGGCAGGCAGCGGTCCAGCTCTTTTCGATAGTTGCGCACCGTATGAGGCGAGTACTGACGCTCGTCTTCCAGGTAGCGCTGGAAGGCGTGCAGGGCGTTATCCATTGGCGATCAGCTGGCGGACCTGGTAGGTCAGCAGGTGCTTGAGCTGGTCCAGCAGCAGGGTGTCCATGTCGGCAACAAAATGGCCGGGATCGTGGGAGGCGATGGCCACCACGCCGTGCCAGTTGTTGTGCTCACCCAGGCCGATCAGGGCCACCGAACCGGTTTCCAGCCCCACCATCAGTTGTGCTTCGGCGGAGGGCAGCCGGCCCAGATAGTAGTTATCGCTGCTCAGGCGTCGACGCAGTACGCCGTGGATCGCCTCGTGTTCAAACTGGTTGGGTTGTTCGGCAACGTGCAGACGCACCCGGCCAAAGCGGAAGCGCTGGCGCAGTTGCTCCGCCATCTCCCGCTGCAACGCCTCCAGAGACTCACAGGCCAGCAGGTCGAAAATCAACTTGCCGTAGAAGCGGTAGATCTCCTCGTTTCGGGCGGCGATCGCCAACAGCGAGGTGATCTCCTCCTCCAGCTGTCCGACCCGCTGGCGCAGCATCATCATCTGGCGCTCCACCAACGACACGGTGCCGCGCTCCGGATGGGGGATCCGCAGGGAGAGCAACAGCTCCGGATAGCGGGCAAAGAAATCCGGGTGGTCCAGCAGGTACTCCCGGATCAGGATGGGATCCAGCTGACTGGGGTCGGTCACGCCTTGCGTCATAGGTCGACCTGCCCGTCGTATACGTGCACGGCGGGTCCGGTCATGTAGACCGGCTTACCTTCCCCGCCCCAACGGATCTGCAGGGTGCCACCGGGCAGGTCCACCCGGACCCGGTCCCCCAGCAAGCCCTGGAACTGGCCAATCACCGCTGCCGCACAGGCGCCGGTGCCGCAGGCCTGGGTTTCACCCGCGCCCCGTTCAAACACCCGCAGTTTGATGTGGTTGGCGTTGAGCACCTGCATAAACCCGACGTTGACCCCCTTGGGGAATCGCTCGTGGCGTTCCAGCAGCGGGCCCACACTCTCCACCGGGGCGCTGTTGATGTCGTCCACGCGGATCACGCAGTGGGGGTTGCCCATGGAAACGGCACCGGCCAGTACGGTCTGGGCTTCGGTGGGCAGCAGGTAGGTTTTCTCCACCTTGTTGGCACGAAACGGCAGAGCGCCCGGCTCAAAATTGGGCACGCCCATGTTGACGGTGACCCGGTCTTCGCCCTCCAGATCCAGCACCAGGGGGCCACCCTGGGTGGAGACCTGGATGCGGTTCTTGTGGGTCAGCCCCTTGAGGCGCACGAAACGGGCAAAGCAGCGCGCGCCATTGCCGCACTGCTCCACTTCCCCACCGTCAGCGTTGAAGATCCGGTAGTGGAAGTCCTGGTCCGGATCGTAGGGGGGTTCCACCACCAGCAGTTGATCGAAGCCGATGCCGAGGTGGCGGTCCGCTAACTGGCGGATCTTGTCGGGCGACAGGTAGAGGTTCTGGGTGACCCCATCCACCACCATAAAGTCGTTGCCAAGCCCGTGCATCTTGCTGAAATGTATCAAGTTGATACGCCTTAATCCTGAGGTTATCCGGCTAGTTTACGGCAGGAGGCTTTCGCCTTGCCACAGTTGTTCCACGGTTTCCCGGGCGCGGATCGGGTAGGCCGTTTCACCGTCGACCATCACTTCGGCAGCCCGGGGGCGGCTGTTGTAATTGGAGGACATGGTGAAGCCGTACGCGCCGGCGCTGCGCACCGCCAGCAGGTCACCGGGTTCGATCACCAGCTCCCGGCTTTTGCCAAGAAAATCGCCGGTTTCGCACACCGGGCCGACCACATCGTAGGGCACCGGCGTGCCCTCTCGCGGTGCAACCGGGATGATCGCCTGCCAGGCGCTGTAGAGGCTGGGGCGGATCAGGTCGTTCATGGCCGCATCGACGATGGCGAAATGGCGATCCTCGCCCAGTTTCAGGTACTCCACCCGGGTCAGCAGTACGCCGGCGTTGGCCATGATGGCCCGGCCCGGCTCCAGGATCAGGGTGAGCGGGCGGTTGCCCAATCGTTGCCGCAGCGCCCGGGCATACTCATCCGGTTCGGGCGGGGTCTCCTGGTCGTAGCGCACGCCAAGGCCGCCGCCGACGTCCAGGTGGGACAGCACGATGCCCTGTTCGGCGAGTCGGTCCACCAGCGCCAGCAGGCGATCCAGCGCATCGATAAAGGGGGGCAGGCTGGTGAGCTGGCTGCCGATGTGGCAATCCGCGCCCTTGACCGCCAGGTTGGGCAGGGCGGCGGCATGCAGGAACACCTGCTCGGCCCGCGCCATGGCGATGCCGAACTTGTTCTCTTTCAGACCGGTGGAGATGTAGGGGTGGGTGCCGGCGTCCACGTCCGGGTTCACCCGCAGTGATACCGGCGCCACCATGCCCAGCTCCCCGGCCACCTCGTTGAGGCGCTCCAATTCCGCTTCCGATTCCACGTTGAAGCAGTAGATCCCGGCTTTCAGCGCCTGGCGCATCTCTTGCGGGGTTTTGCCCACGCCGGAAAACACCACTTTTTTCGGGTCGCCGCCGGCCTGAATCACCCGGGCCAGCTCACCGCCGGAGACGATGTCGAAGCCACTGCCCAGTCGGGCCAGCAGGTTCAGCACCGCCAGGTTGGAGTTGGCCTTGACCGCGTAACAGATCAGGTGGGGGTGGTCCCCCACGGCACGATCAAAAGCGTGATAGTGGCGCTCAATGGTGGCGCGGGAGTACACGTAGCAGGGGGTGCCGTAGGTCCGGGCGATATCGGCCAGTGGCACGGTTTCAGCGCACAGCGCTCCCTGTCGATAGCTGAAATGGTCCAACTCAGTTCCTTTGCTCTTGGTTTTCGGTGGCCGTTTCCGGGCTTTGCTGGGTTTCGGTCTGGTTGGTGTCAGGCTCGTCCGGCAGATAGAGCGGACCTTTCTGACCGCAGGCGGAGAGCCCAAGCAGCAACAGCAGAGCCAGAGTGAGTCGTTGCATGATTGGGGCAGATTTTGTTCTCGATGGTCGTATAATCGCACCGACACAGCCAATTGCAAAGAGACAACCCCTATGGCCCTGGATAACAGCCAATATCATCAGCTCGCGGACGCCGTGCTGGAGCACATCACCGAGACCATCGACGACGCCGGACTGGATCTGGATTACGAGCAAGCCGGTAATGTGCTGGAGCTGGAGTGCGCGGATGACAGCCAGATCATCATCAACAAGCAGGAAGCGATGAGCCAGATCTGGGTGGCCACCAAGTTTGGCGGTTTCCACTTCTCCTACGAGGACGGCGAGTGGAAGGATGACCGCAGCGGTGAAGAGCTGTACGGCTTCCTCGCCAGCGCCATCGCCAAACAAGGCGGCGAAATCATCCGCTTCTGAAGGAATGCTGCGCGGGCCCGGTGCCCGCGTTCTGCGCTATTTCGCCACCAGTCCATAGGGCAGCGTGGCAAACGCGTCGGCCTGCCTTGGCACATTCGGGCCCGGGCGCACCCCTTGCCAGTCCAGCAGCATGATCGCCAGCACATTGCGGTGTTCCCCCTCTTTCAGATCCAGGCCACCGGACACCGACGGGATCATCCCGGCATCCGGGTTCAGTGCTGCCGCGATGGCCGCCCGGGTTTTGGCCACCACCGGATCCTGATCCAGCCCCGCCAGCAGAAAGCTCAGCCCCACTTCGGCAACGATGTCCTCCTTACAGCGGCGCAGAATGGTGTCGATCTCCCGGCGGAAATAGTCGTAGATCCAGGCAAAGGACTCGGCGTCCACCGGGTACTGGTAATAACCGGACGCGGCGAAGATGAGGTGGGTCAGGCCGTAGATCTTGTTGCCGTACTCCTGTTCCGACAGCGTCTCGTCCTTGTTATCCGGGTAGACCCGCCGAAACGTGCGGACGAAACCATCGATGTAGTCCCCCTCGCCCAGCTGGTGCAGCCAGTACACCTGATTGGCCAGCTGCGCCGCCCAATTGCGCACCAGCGTGGGGTCTTCGGCGTAGTCGGCAAAGTTGAACTGGCGTAACAGACGGCGCAGCTGCTCATCTTGGCGATGCTTAAGGCCGTATTCGTCGGCCCGGGCCATGGCGCCGAGCAGATCGACACCCAGGATCAGGTACTCCGGTTTTTTGGCGGTGGCCTGCTGGCGGGCCTGCTTCCTGACCGGGTCCGTGTCCTGATAGTGGGCCAGCCTGGCGGCGCCGGCGCGGCCGACGTCGTGGCGGGTGTGCAGCTCCGCCGAGATGCGATTGAGGGTGCTGGCGATGCGGGCCATGTCCTGCCAGATCGCCGCGGCGTAGCGGGGATCGCCGGTTTGTCGGTAGAGACGAAGACCGAAGTGCCCGGCCTTGGCGGCGGGCAGGGTGTACAGCTGGCTTTGGTAGGTGTCCCGGATGCGCTCGGCGTCCCGGGTGTAATCGGCGCTGACCGGAAAGGCAACAAGCAGCAGTAACCACAGCCGCACCAGTGTGTGATGAACCATAACGTTCAGACTCCCTGCCAAAAAATTCAGCATAGGGCCTGACGTCGGTGTCGTCATCCGGTGATCAGGATCAGCGCCATCCAGCCATGGCAGATGAGCGCAACGGCGGTCAGCGTGGCGCGAAGGTTCCAGTAGCCCGGCGGCGGAGACAGCGTGCGAAAGTCGTAGATCAGCAGGGCGACGAGGCCGAAGGCCAGCGCCACCAGAGCGATGCCCTGTGGCAGCAGCACCAGCGCCAGCCAGGCGATGAGGCTGGGCAGCATGGCGATTCGGGTCTGCGCAGGCTCAGGCTGGGCGATGACGCTGGCATACCAGTGGACGCCGCCCAGAAAGGAGAGGATCACGGCGCTGTAGGCCAGGAAGGCCCCCAGGGCGGCCTCAACGCTGAGCAGGTTCAGGCTGGCCAGTAGGGGAAGCCCCCAGAAGGGGGTCAGCCCGGCAACACCGAGCCAATGGGCGTGGGGATGCATAACGTGCCTCGTTCAGCCAAAACCCTGCTTACGGCGTCAGAATGGGATCAGATCGCCAGCGGTTGCACCGTCAACTCGCCCCCGTCCGCCCGGGTCAGGCGATAGAACTGCGGCAGGTTAAAGCAGCCTCCGGCACCAAAAGTGGCGCGCTGGTTGCTGCGTTGGAAGGCGTACAGGTGGCTGAACTCCTCCACCAGACCATCCAGGCCCCGCTCGCCACTCTTCAGGCGTTTGAGGTGGTTGCGCTCGTCCAGCAGGTAGATGTCCAGCCCCGACGGGCGCTCCCGAACGAAGATCTGCACCAGTCCCTTGCGGGCATACTGGCCCAGGATGGCCGGGGCACCGGCGTAGGGGTCTTCGCCCAGATCCGGCTTGGGCAGCTCCACCATGCCGTGGCGCTTCAGTTGTCCCATCAGGGCCTCGGCCTTGTCCAGGCGTTGCCAGCGCAGCCCCCGGGAATCGATAAAGAGGCCGTATTGCCGGTGGCCAATGGCCAGGGGCCAGACCTGGGTGCGCTCGATGGTGGCCTCGCAATAGAGGCGCTGTACCCGGTCGAGCAGGTGATCCAGCGCGTCCCCAATCTGGCGACGCAGCCGCTTGGCACCGCAATAGACCTGAACCGGCAGCGGCCCCTGGGTGCGATCCAAGCCGCTGAGCAGCTGGGTCATCAACTTCAGCAGCCCCTCCTCCTCCTCGAAGCGGAAGCAGTGACGTTCGCCCCAGGAGTTTTCGGTCAGCAGGGTCAGGCTGCCGACCAGGTTGCGCTTGTGGCGGCCGGCGGAAAAGACCGGTGCGCCCTGCAGATCCAGCATCAGGCTCTGTCCCTGCCAGGTCAGGGTGGGATCCTGCTCGACGTTGGAGAGCACCACCACCTTGGTGTAGCGCCAGGGAGACTGCAGCGCCTCCAACGAGGGCTGCACCGGCGGGGTGACGATGCTGCGCAGGTGCTGGCACATCTCCGACAGCTTCTGGCTGTGCCAGCTTTGCCCGCCCTGGTGGCAGTGGATCCGCGTGGCGTCGCCAATCAGGCCATTGCTCAGGGCCCAGGCCAGGCAGGCCAGGCGGGAGTCGGCATGGTAGAGCGGACTCTCGCCGAACAGCTGGTTGTCCTGGGGCGGGCGTCGGTAAAGGTACCAGCCTTTGGGGTGGCTGGGGTTGTCCTTGACCGCCACCAGAGTCAGCGCCGGTTCCTCCAGGTTGCTGCTCCACAACGGGTTCAACAGGGGGATCTTGGCCGGTTCCGCCTCGAACTTGGTGTACAACTTGCGCGTCAGTACCCCCAGCTCATCAATCTTCAGGCGACTGCGCAGGCGCTGGCGGGCGGCGAAGCCGGTCAGCCGCTGGTAGGCGGTCAGCATCAACTGATCCAGCCGCTCGTTGCACCAGCGCAGCTGGCCGGCGTGCCAGTGGCGGGCCTGGTCGAGGCTGAGGATCAGCTCACGGGTCCAGCGCCATTGTCGGGTCAGGGCGCTCAGGGTCGGGTAACGCCAGTCCTGACGGCTGTCGGGATGGCTGAGGGGCAGACCGCACTTCAGGTAGAAGCTGCGCTGCACCATGGTCAGGCGGCGGCGATCGCCCTCCCGTTCCAGGTAGTCATTCACCCGCTGGTACAGCATCAGGTAGGGGTCCAGCGTGATCAGCGGCTGGCCCGCGCGCAGACGGTACCAGAGTTGATCGCGCAGGATGCGCTGGTCCGGATAGTCCGCCACATAGGCTTCCAGCAGCAGCACTTTCAGGCCGGCTTTATGCGGCTTGTCCAGACCCTTGAACAGCTGCCACAGGGCGGCACCGAAAAACTCCGAGGCGGGCAGATGGCTCAGCTGGCCCAGGCTCAGCAGCCCGGGATGGTCCTGCGGGGCGCCCGGCCACCAGGCCAGGGGAAGCCCCGCCAGCCGGATCTGGGTGCGATAGAACTCCTCCAGCAACAGCCAGTTCTGGGCCGAGCCGCTGTGCTCGGCGGAGAGTTGGTCCGGCTGGCCGCGAACCAGCAGGTCCGGGCTGATCAGGTACAGGTGCAGCTCCAGCCCCGCGTCGGCAAAATGCGCCTCCAGTGCGCCACACTTGCGCGCCAATGCCTCCCGATCTGCCGTCGCCAGATGCGGGGGGTGGACCACCCAGCAATCCAGGTCCGAGTCCGGCCCCTGGCCGAATGTGCCGGTGCTGCCCATGATGTAAAGCCCCAGCAACTGCGGCTCGCCCGCCTCGATCTGCTGCCAGGCCGGCGGGCGGGGCAGCAGGGGGGCGACAGCAAAACCGGCCGGAGCATCGGCGACGAAGCCGGGGAGTGAGGGATGGTTCAGGTGCAGCAGCCAGGGCAGCTGGTAAAACGCGGCCAAACGCGCCTGGCCCAACTGCTGCTGGGCCAGGGAAAGGCGGTGTTGATTAAGCTGGTCGCTAAGGGCGATGTCGGACTGCAGATCTCGCAACGGCTTTCAGAGAGTTAACTGGGGAAACTGTGATCATGGTAACACTTTTACCTGCCGGGGAGGAAAGCGTGAGTTGGTTCACCCTTTTGCTCGCTGGGTGGCGGGTTTTATGGTCAGGGTGAGAGCCGATTCCTTTTCTGTGGGCGTAAAGACTGGCAACATGACCGCCACAAGCGTACCAACACCGGTACAAAGTTCAGACAGCCAAGGGAAAGTTCGATGGCCCGTAAAGAGATCCGTATCGCAACCCGGAAGAGTCCGCTGGCCTTGTGGCAGGCCGAGTTCGTCAAGGCCGAGCTGGAAAAGGCGCACCCCGGTCTTACCGTTACTCTGCTGAAGATGTCCACCAAGGGAGATCGGATCCTGGACACGCCGCTGGCGAAAGTGGGCGGTAAGGGCCTGTTCGTGAAGGAGCTGGAAGTGGCCATGCTCAATGGCGAGGCCGACATCGCAGTGCACTCCATGAAGGACGTGCCGGTGGAGTTTCCGGAAGGCTTGGGTCTGGCGGTAATCTGCGAGCGTGAAGACCCGCGCGATGCCTTCGTGTCCAACACCTACAAAAATCTGGATGACCTGCCTCACGGCGCCATCGTTGGCTCCTCCTCCCTGCGTCGCCAGTGCCAGCTGCGCGCCATGCGTCCGGATCTGGACGTGCGCGATCTGCGCGGCAACGTGGGCACCCGCCTGTCCAAACTGGACGCCGGCGAGTACGACGCCATCATTCTGGCCGCGGCCGGCCTGAAGCGTCTGGAACTGGAAGAGCGCATCACCGCCTTTATCGAACCCGAACAGTCCCTGCCGGCCAACGGCCAGGGTGCCGTGGGCATCGAGTGTCGTCTTGATGACGATGAGCTTCTGGCGCTGATTGGCGTGCTGAACCATGCCCCGACCCACGCCCGTGTTGTGGCGGAACGTGCCATGAACACCCACCTGGAAGGGGGCTGTCAGGTGCCGATCGGTGC
>CAZWED010000020.1:0-18484 GCA_964632645.1 uncultured Ferrimonas sp.
TTGCGAGCCCCACTCGTAATGGGCACCCAGTACATAAAGCCGCTTTCGGTACATGCCGTTAACATCTTCGTAGCCTGGGTCGTCCGACTCCAGCCAGTTCAAGCCCGACACCAGGGTCACATTGTTGTCAAATGTCCAGTTGAGCATCACCTCGTAGCCTTTGCCGTCAAAAACCCGGTTTTGGTTGTCCACTTCGTGGTTTTCCGTCTCAGCGTAGTTGGCGGCAAAGTAGAGGCCTGGCTGGTACAGGGCGCCGTAGCTGAACCCCAGGATCAGTGCCTCGTCCTTCAGGTTGGCGACCGTCTCCCGTCGAAACGTCGAGTCAAAGTCGCCCCGGTTGTAGGCCACCCCGAACATCAATTCCTGCCATTGATAGCGCAATGAGGCGCCGTAGCTGTCGTCGTATTCGATGTCCACATCGTCAAACACGGTGCATTCCGGCGGTGGATCATCAACGGTGCACTCTTCCGGCGGGATGATCCCCACCTCGCCCTTGGTGCGGGCCTGATACTGCAGACCCAGCGTGAACCCGCCAAAGGCATTGCGGTATTGCAGCGCACTGTCCGCCCGTCCGGTGCCGGACAGGCCCCCGTCAGAGCCGAAGTTGTAGGTGCCCGATGCCAGGCCCCCGGTCATGATGAAGTTGTCGGTGATGGCGGCCACGTCGTAGTACACGGACCACTGCTTACCGGCGGAAAAGCGGCCGTAGGTGTCGTGCTCAAAAGCCAGGTAGCCCAGGCGGTTAAACAGGAAATCGCCTTCCCGTGCGGCTTGCAGGGAGTCGCCGTTGAGGGTCAGTTGGCTGCCTGAGTCGATGGCATTGAAGCCCCACTCCATCATGGCCTCCGCGTTCCACTCCCGCGTTACCGAGCGCTCGTAGAGAAACCGGATCCGGGACGAGGAGTCGACCAGCTCGGTGTCCCCGTTCATCTGCACCAGGTTAAAACCAAGGTGACCGCCGACGGAGAAGCGATTGAGGTTGTCATCGTAGAGGGAAATGGCCGCAGCGGGAGCCGCTGCAACAACGCCGATCAGGAGAAATATCTGCCGCATACTGCCACCTTCTGATTCGAGAGAAGATGCAGCAGAGTCTAGTTCACGAGGTGAGTGAACGGAGGAGAGAGAGGAGAGAGGAGAGAGGAAGCGAAAACAAAAAGCCACCGCATGGGCGGTGGCTTTTCTTCAGGCGTCGTATCCGATTACAGGAAGATACGCAGACCTACAGCGAACGCGTTGTCGGTGTCCTGGATGTCGGAACCGTGGTCCACTTTGTAAGCACCGTATACCACGGTGTTGGAGGTCAGTTTGTACTCCGCACCGAAGTTGGTGTACTCCTGGATGGTCAGGTCGTTGGTGGTGTCTTCAACGCCCTGGTACAGCACGTACAGGTTCAGACCGTTGTTCAGACCGTAGGCCGCCAGCGCTTCGTAGCCATCGGCTTCTTTAGCGATGATGGCGTTACCAGCCAGTTCGGAGTTCTGCAGGTTCTCAGACATGGCGTAAGCACCGGCAACGTACAGGCCTTTGCCGTAGGTGCCGTAAGCCGCGGAGAACGCGTGAACGTTGGCATCCTGAACGCCTTGGCCCAGGTCGGAGTAATCCACGTCACCACCGCTGTAGGCGTAGCCCAGCTTAACGCCGGCGATGCCGTAGGTTACGGAAGCGGACAGACGGTCATCGTAGATGCCGCTGGTGCCTTGCCACTGAACACCGAAGTTCAGGTCGCCAGCGTCGCCCAGGGAAACGCCGTTGCGGTACTGAACGGATTGATCAGCACGGCCCAGGCCCAGTTTGCCACCGTCAGTGCCGTTGGCGTAGGAGAACAGGGAGTCGGAACCCCAGGCGATCGGCATATCGGTCGCTGCGGTTACGTCGTAGTATACGGACCACTGCTTACCAGCAGACAGGCGACCGTAGTCATCGTGGCCTACACCGATGTAGCCCAGACGAGTGGAGAAGCTGTTACCGCCGGTCACGAAGTTGCTCATGCCCATTTCGATGCGGCTGTCCAGCTTGAAACCTTCGCCCAGGTCGCGGTTGAAGGAGAAGTTGATGCGCGGGGAGTTCGCATCCAACTTGGTGTCACCACTCTTGTCGGTCAGTTCTACAGTGAGGTGACCGCCCATGGAAACGGAGTTTACGCCGTCGTTATACAGTTCAACAGCGGAAGCGCCGTTGGCGAACATCAGTGCCGGGATAGCAGCAGCAAGCAGAGTCTTTTTCATGGATTTGCCTAACCAATCAAGCGTCATTCATTCGTTTGGTGTCCCCCATATATTCCATGGGAACTTTTTTGTTCGTCCGCTGACGGGCTAGGACAGTATCAAAGGGCAGCCAGAGCCAAAAGAGATTAAGATCACACTTTTTGCGAGCTGGGCAATATTCCTGACCAATAATTACGAGTTATCACAATTCATCCTGCCAAATGATCTCATTTTTGGAATATTTTTCACCTTTGATTAACATTCAAAACAGTCCCAACTGGTCCCCATCCAGTTCTGCGAAGCTTCGCCCTAACAGGGTCAAAACCGGCTCCGCGACGGGTTTTAACTGTTTCTCCACATAATGCTCATAGTCGATGGGAAATTGACCAAGACCTGCAGGAAAAGGGCCTCCCTGGCCAATGAAGTAGCGAATTCGACTGCCTTTGCGATACACCTTGTCACTTTGTAACTGGTTCGCCAGCCGGGCCGCCTGTACGTGCGGGGCGTTGGCCTGGTAGCCATCCAGATCCCGACGCAGGCGCTTGCTGTAGATCAGCTCACTGTCCTTTTCGCCGGCACGGGTTGCCTCAATCCAGCGGCGGATAAGCCCCGTCACCGGCTGTCCGGCAAACCAGTTCTGATACAGCTCCTGCTGAAATGCGCGGGCCAGGGGCGTCCAGTCGCTGCGTACGGTCTCCATCCCCTTGAAGGTCAGAGTGAGCCCATCGGGCCCCTCCACGGCGCCCACATACCGTTTCTTGGAGCCTTCGCTGGAGCCCCGGATGGTGGGCATAAAGAAATGGTGAAAGTGGGTTTCAAACTCCAGCTCAAGCGCACTGTCCAACCCCTGCCCGGCCAGTTGCTCCTGCCACCGGCGATTCACCATCGAAACCAGTTCCCGGCCAATCCGTTGCGCCTCGTCTGCTCCCCGGTGGTCGCCGATGTGGACGAAGGTGGAATCGGTGTCGCCGTAGATCACCCGATACCCTTCCGCTTCGATCCAGGCCCGGGTGGTCTTCATGATGTCGTGCCCCCGCAAGGTGATGGAGGAGGCCAGGCGCGGGTCGTGAAAGCGGCAGCCCGCCGCCCCCAACACCCCGTAAAAGGAGTTCATCAGGATCTTGATCGCCTGTGACAGCGGCGCATTGCCCTCTCGCTTGGCGGCTTCACGCTGTTGCGCCAGCTCCTCGATGATGGCCGGTAACCGGTGGTGCTCCCGGTGGAACCGGGCCCCCCGATACCCCTCCACCGTCAGGGCCGGATCGCTTTCCGCCATGCCGGTCACCATGCCCATCGGGTCGATCAGGAATGAGCGGATGATAGAGGGGTACAGGCTCTTGAAGTCCAGCACCAGCACATTGCGGTATTTGCCGGGCAGCGAGTCCATCACGTAGCCCCCGGGGCTGGGGGGAATCGTGTGGCTGTCCAGGTTGGGGGCCACAAACCCGGCCCGATGCAGGTGCGGCAGGTAACGGTGGGTGAACGCCGCCACCGAGCCGCCGGTCCGGTCCAGTTCCAGCCCCGTCATCTGGCTGCGCGCCAGGGCAAACGCCAGCAACTGAGTGTGTTCAAAGATGCGCCACACCAGCTCGCAGTCTTTCAGGTTGTAGTGCGCCAGCGCGGGCTTATCGTGTCGGAAGTTGTGTTCAATCTCCGCCAGTCGGCCCTTGACGTCGTCACAGGCCTTGCCCTCCCCGAGCAGCGCCTGCGACACCGCATCCAGGGCATAGCTCTCAAACTGGTAAAACGCCGCCTTCAGCCACTCGATGCCATCCAGCACCGCGCGCCCGGCGATGGCGCAGTCCCGGCCGGGTCCCGCTTGCTCATGCCAGCGGGGCTCACTGCCATCCCGCCCCAGGCTGAACTTGATGCCGTGGTGCTGGGCCCGTTTGTGCAGCAGCGCCAGATCGAAACCGATCACCGACCAGCCGATGATCACATCCGGATCATCCTGCTCAAACCAGAGCAGCAGTTGCCGGATCAACTCGGCTTCGTCCGCCACATAGTGCAGGTATTCCGGCCCGCCCTGCTCCGGCCCCACCATCAGCACCCGTTGCACGTCGTGCCGGTACAGGCCCACGGAGTACAGTTCGCCGTGGCGGCTGCACTCGATGTCCAGGGAGATCAGGCTCGGCGCATGTTGCGGCTGGGCCGGCCGCGCCGCCACCACCCGGTTGTTGACCACCTTGGCTTCCAGCGCACCGCACAGATAGCGCTCCATCAGGTAGCGGTCACAGGGACGGACATCGGCTTCCAGCAGGGTCCAGCCCCGCTGCTGTGCCTCGGATTTTGCCGACTGCCAAAGACGCTGGTCATACACATAGAGGGCACTGACCGGCTCCAGGTCAAAGTCCCGGGCGTCGGTCGCCACGATACGCCAGCCCGGGCGTTGCCCAAGCCAGTCTTGCCAGAGAGCCTGTTCCGATTGGCGGATCATCCCCTGATAGGGTTGTTCGGGCACCACCAGGCAGCGGGGGCCGTCTTCGGATGCGATCCAGTAAACCAGTTCGGCGCCCCCGGAGGCGGGGCGATGTTCCCGGCTTAACAGCCAGCCGCGAACGATGTGAGGTGTTGTCATAACGACATTGTCCTGCACCCCTTCACTCGAGTACAGCCCCGGGGAAAAACACCTTAAATCTGCCGCTTTCGACCTTGCCCTTGCAATCACGACTCCGTAGAATGCGCGTCCGACTTGAGCCCGGCTCAGTCACTTTTGAACAAGCCGTCACCATGGAACGTGAACGACCCTAAGGACCGGACCAGCTCACCGTTAGTGCTTGTTAAAAAGGTGATGCTTACATGCAAGTTGGAACCCCACCCCAACCCGTCCCGGCAGAGGACACCCTGAGACCCGGCGATCATCGCCCTCCCGCACCATCCCGCTTGACCGCGACTCACCCCCTTTTCTGATTCTCTGCTGGATAACACCATGACTCTTCTGACTGGACTGGCCGGTATGGCCGCCCTGCTCGCGTGCGCCTGGGCGCTTTCTGAAAACCGCCGCGCCATCAACTGGCGAACCGTATTGGGTGCCCTGGCTCTGCAATCCGGCTTCGCGGCCCTTGTGCTTTACTCCTCCGTCGGCCAGACCGTACTGGGCAGCGTCAGCAATGGCGTGGCTGCGCTGCTGAGCTTCGCCGACGTTGGCATCGGCTTTCTGTTTGGCGACCTGGCCAGCAACGGCTTTATCTTCGCCGTACGTGTTTTGCCGCTGGTGATCTTCGTCAGCGCCCTCATCTCCCTGCTTTACTACCTCGGCGTGATGCAGTGGGTGATTAAGGTGATTGGCGGCGCCATCCAGCGCCTGCTGGGCACCAGCAAAGCGGAATCGCTGGTCGCCACCTCCAACATCTTCCTGTCCCAGGGGGAGTCCCCCCTGTTGGTCAAACCCTTCCTGCCGCACATGACCCGGTCAGAGCTGTTCGCCGTCATGACCGGCGGCATGGCGTCGGTCGCGGGCAGTGTCCTCGGTGGCTATGCGGGCCTTGGGGTGGAACTGAAATACCTGATCGCCGCCAGCTTTATGGCCGCGCCCGGCGGCCTGATGATGGCCAAACTGCTGGTGCCGGAGCAGGAAAAGCAGGCGGACCAGGCCGCCATCGAGCTGGGTGAAAGTGAAGAATCCAATGCCATCGATGCCCTGGCCACCGGCGCCATGAACGGCACCAAAGTGGCGGTGGCCATCGGCACCATGCTGATCGCCTTTGTCAGCGTGATCGCGATGGCCAATGCCGGGCTGACTCTGCTGGGTGATCTGGTGGGCGTCGAAGGGCTGACCTTCCAGGCCGTACTCGGCTACCTGTTTGCCCCCTTTGCTCTGCTGATTGGCGTACCGGTTGACGAGATGCTGCAGGCCGGCGGCTACATCGGCCAGAAACTGGTGCTCAATGAGTTCGTGGCCTTTATGGACTTCGCCAACGCCAAAGCCACCTTGTCTGAGCACACCCAGGTGATCGTCACCTTTGCCCTCTGTGGCTTCGCCAACATCGGTTCCATCGCCATCCAGCTGGGCTCCATCGGCGTCATGGCCCCGGAGCGTCGCAAAGACGTGGCCGATCTCGGGATTAAAGCGGTGCTGGCCGCCACCCTGGCCAACCTGATGAGTGCCTGCCTGGCGGGGATCTTCATCTCGCTGTAACCCCCTGCGGGCCGACTCGTTTCGGCCCGCCTCTCCCCTTCACCACTTTCTGAGCGCACTCCGGCTAAAACACTGGTATTCTGTACAGCCATTTTTCTCGGTTAGGGATCCCACGCCCCGATGCTCAGCGACAAAGTCAAAAAAGCCACCCGTACGGCCTACAACAATCTGGCCGAGGCGATCCCCAATTTTGTCCGACGGAAAGAGCAGAACTATTTGGTGGCGGAGATCGCCAAGACGCTGTCTGGCACCTACCAGAAAGACCGACGCATTATCGTGGTTCAGGCCGGCACCGGGACCGGCAAGTCACTGGCGTACGCCCTCGGTGCCCTGCCCCTGGCCCTGGCTCAGGGTAAGAAGCTGTGCATCTCCACCGCCACCGTCGCCCTGCAGGAGCAGCTGGTTAATAAGGACTTACCTCTGTTGCAACGCCACAGCGGTTTGCAGTTCCGTTTCGGACTGGCCAAGGGGCGGCAACGGTACGTCTGCCTGTCAAAACTCGAACTGCTTGCCGGTGAGGTGCCGGACGCGCAGGAGGCTCTGTGGGAGAGCAAGCCTGCCGACGGCGACGTGGCGCTGCTGAAGCGGTTGCATCAGGCGTATCACGAGGGGAAATGGGACGGTGAGCTGGACTCCGTTCCCGAGCCGGTGCCGGACCACCTCTGGTATCAGATCGCCTCCGACAAACACAGCTGCAACCGCCAGCTGGCCGCCCACCGCGACTGCCCCTTCCACAAGAGCCGTGAAAAGATGGACAGCTGGGACGTGCTGATCATCAACCACAGCCTGCTGCTGGCCGATCTGGAACTGGGGGGCGGTAAGATCCTGCCCGACCCGGACAGCATGTATTACGTGCTCGACGAAGCCCATCACCTACCCCAGGTCGCCCGTGACTTCTCCGCCGCCAGCGCGACGGTAAAAGGCTCCATCGACGCCCTGGGCAAACTGGAAAAGCTGGCCCACAAGCTGGCCCGTGAGCTGGCCAGTGACAAAGCCGCCATCACCGCTTCGGAACTGTCGGAAGACGTCGGGGTACTCAGCGAACAGCTGGGGCAACTGCAGGCGTTCTGTGACAACAACCCCTTCCTGTTCGACAACGAAGACCGACGCCACCGTTTTGCCGGCGGCGTGTTGCCTCCGGTTCTGGTCACCCTGGCGGAGAGCCTGGGTGGCGCCAGTCGGGGGGCCATCAAGCGGCTGAACAAACTGCAGCAAATGTTGATGGAGGCGATCAAGGACGGCGACATCAAAGGCCACAAGGCGGAGCCTTTGGTGGCGGACCTCGGCTTTGCCCTGCAGCGTCTCGAAAATCAGGACAACCTCTGGCAGATGCTGGCCAAGCCGGTGCCGGAAAAAGGCGCCCCCCAGGCCCGCTGGATCGACAAGCTGGACGGCAATCGGGACGATTACCTGTTCAGCGCCTCCCCCATCGAGATCGGCTTTATGCTGGAGGAGATGCTGTGGAGCAAGGCCGCCGGGGTCGCTCTGCTGTCCGCCACTCTGATGGCGCTTGGCAACTTCGACCATTACCGGCACCAGGTGGGACTGCGGGCCGACGACGGCACCCGCTACATTAACCTGCCCTCCCCCTTCAACTATCAGGACAACGCCACCCTGTTCCTGCCCAAGGTGGAGGTGGAGCCCAACGACGATCGCTTCTCCGAGGTCCTCAACAAGATGATCCCGGCGCTGCTGGAGGAGGAGTCCGCCAGCCTGGTGCTGTTCACCTCCTATCGCCAGATGGAGTCGGTGGCCGATGCCCTGCGGCGCTTCAAGCGCTTGCCCATCCTGGTTCAGGGGGAATCCCCCCGGCAGGATCTGATCCGGGAGCACAAGGCCCGCATCGACGCCGGCAAAGCCTCCATCCTGTTTGGCACCGGCAGCTTTTCCGAGGGTCTCGACCTGCCGGGGGATTACCTGACCAACCTGATCATCACCCGGGTGCCCTTCTCGTTGCCCACCTCACCGGTGGATCAGGCCCACGCCGAATACATCAAGGCCAAGGGCGGCAACCCCTTCCTGCAACTGGCGGTGCCGGACGCCGCCAAAAAGCTGGTTCAGGCCTGCGGGCGACTGCTGCGCAACGAGCAGGATTATGGCAGGATCACCATCCTCGACCGACGACTCGTCAGCAAGCAGTACGGCACGTCCCTGCTGAACTCGCTGCCCCCCTATCGCCGCCATATCGAATACTGAAGCGGATTAAGGAGAACCCTGCTTGGAGCTGGCTCTGGATCTGAACCTGATGGCCATGCTGGCCACCGTTGCCTTTGTGGCCGGCTTTGTCGACGCCATCGCCGGCGGAGGGGGTCTGCTGACCATCCCCGCCCTGTTGACCGCCGGACTGCCCCCGCACCTGGCGCTGGGCACCAACAAGCTGGCCGCCACCTTTGGCTCGGCTACCGCCAGCTGGACCTTCTATCGCAAAAAGCTGTTCGATCCCCATTTTTGGCAACGCGCCTTCTGGGGTACCTTTATCGGCGCCGCCGTTGGCACCCTGGCGGTGGACGCCATCAGCGTGACCTGGCTGGAGCGGGCACTGCCCCTGCTGATCCTGGCCATCGCCCTGCACTCCCTGCTGAGCAAGCCCCCCAAGGAGGAGCAGCACCAACTGCCCGACCCCACGCCCTCGATCCACCGTCGGCAGTGGCTGCAGGGGCTGAGCATCGGGTTCTACGACGGCTTTGCCGGCCCGGGCACCGGCGCCTTCTGGACCGCCTCCTCCATGGTGCTGTACAAGATGAATATCCTGCTTTCATCCGGCCTGGCCCGAAGCATGAACTTCGTCAGTAACGCCACCTCACTGGGCTTCTTTATCGGACTGGGCCATGTCCAGTTCGGCATCGGCATCGCCATGGGCCTGTCGCTGATGGCCGGCGCCTGGATTGGCGCCCACTCCGCCATCCGTTTTGGCGGCCGCTTTATCCGTCCGGTGTTCATCACCATGGTGATGGTCATTGCGGCCAACCTGGCCTGGAAGGCCTGGTTATGAGCAGCCCCCTGTTCCGCAAGCTGGAAGCGCAGCTGGCCCGCCTAGAGGCCCAGGTCCGCGAGCATGACGCCACCCTGACGGCCGCCGACAAAAAGTGGCTGGCCAACCAGAGCGCCTTCCACGACCAGCTGTTTGAGCACCAGGGCGCCAGCCTCAGTGGCTGCCTGAGCGTGCTGAGAAAAGACCTGAACCAGATCGCACAGCTTGAGCAACTGGGCGCACGTCCCGACACCGTTGAGCTGGTGTGCCAACGCTTTGCCAACCGGTTTTCCGCCCTGGCCCAGGCGCTGGCCAACACGGCGGTGATCCGGCGCGGCCACCAGACCAGCGCGCTGGCCGGGGCGCGACGCCGCGCCAACAAGAAAGACAACGACTACCACTGGATTGCCCGTTCGGTGATGCGCTCGAGTCATCAGTTGTATGATGAGCTTCGCAAACACCAAAACTGGGCAATGCGACTGGAGCAAAAAATCCGTGAACTGGAGCAGCGACTGGACTTGCATCAGGGCGCGGAGAAAATCACACTGCAGAATGAGATCCTGGCCACCCACAAACGATTAGGTCGATGCCGCCAGGCAATGACCTTTATCGAGCAGCGCATCGCGCAGCTGGAAAAGCCCGGACGCGGATCGTTCTAAAGGAGAACCCAATGAAAAAGGCTATGGCATTGAGCCTCGCCCTGCTGGCTGCCCCCGTTACCTGGGCGGAAAGCCTGACCATTCCGATGGAATTTCAGTTTGTCGCCCTGGATGGCACCAAGATTTCCACCTCTCTGTTCAGTCACAAGGATGAACTGGACCTCGCCCCGGGCCAGCGCAAAATTGCGCTGCAGTACAAAGACCTGATCCCGGAGAGTGTGGGTGACGGCCATCGCCGGGTCTCCTCCTCGCCGTTCGTGGTTACCCTGCAGGTGGAAAAGGGCGTGGATTACGTCCTCAAGGCGGATCGCCGCATCGTGGACGTGAAAGCCGCTGAAGCTTATGCGAAGGCCCCCCAGGTGGTGATCTCCGCCAGCAACGGCCGCGCTGCAACCTTCTCCTTGCAGCAAACCCAGTCCGACGAAGCCAGCTTTGTCGACAAACTGCTGGGTGAAGCGCCCGATGCCCCGAGCCACGAGGAAGCGGCCCTGGCGGCCACCGCCAGCGGCGCTGCGGCGGCAACGGCCTCCTCCGCGCCGGGCAACGTCAAGCCGGCGCCGGCCCAGGGCGATGCCCGTGCTGAAGAGATGCTCAAGTACTGGTGGGAACAGGCGGACGACGCCACCCGCAAGGCCTTTATGAGCTGGGCTGTTCAACAGCTGTAACGCGAAACGGGCCGCAGTGATGCGGCCCGAATTCCATGCTTCACGCCGTCTACCACCCCATCTACTCCTCGCTGCCGTTACCGGAAACCCATCGGTTCCCCATTCATAAGTACCGGCTGCTGTACGAGCACCTCATCGGTGAGGGACTGTTGCAGCCCGAAGCGGTGCACGCCCCAACGCCCCTGACGCTGGCTCAGGTCGCCACGGTGCACTGCCCGGACTACGTCCGCCAGTTTGCCGAGGGCACGCTCGACCCCAAAGCCCAGCGGCGACTGGGTTTTCCCTGGAGTCCGCCGCTGGTCGAACGCACGCTGACGGCCTGTGGCGGCACATGGCTGACCGCCCAACTGGCCCTCGAACACGGCGTGGCCTGCCACCTGTCCGGCGGCTACCATCACGCCCACCGGACCTTTGGCAGTGGCTTCTGCGTCTTTAATGACCTGGTGCTGGCCGCCCGCCTGCTGCTGACGCAACACACCATCAGCCGGGTGCTGATCCTGGATTGCGATGTCCATCAGGGCGACGGCACCGCCACCCTGTGCGAGGATGATCCCGACATCATCACCTGCTCACTGCATTGCGAGCGGAACTTCCCGGCCCGCAAAGCCCGCTCCCACATCGACATCCCTCTGGACAACGGCCTGGACGATGGCGCCTATTTGGCAACGCTGAGCGAATTGCTGCCCTGGCTGCTGAACCTCTATCAGCCCGACCTGGTGCTTTACGACGCGGGAGTGGACGTGCACCGTGACGACGCCCTGGGCTACCTGTCGCTCACTGACGCCGGCCTCCTGCGCCGGGACCGTGCGGTCTTTGACGCCGCCCGAAGTCGGGGCATCCCGGTGGCGGCGGTGATTGGCGGAGGGTATGCTAAACAACACGCGGAGCTGGTTCCGCGTCATCAACAACTCTTTGTCGCGGCATCGGAGTTTATCTAGCCACGGAGGCGCCATGGAACTGGACATCCGCAACTACAACGAAACCCTCATCCGACAGGCGATTCTCGAGCGGGACCTGCATCTTGAGCTGACCGAGGATCAACTGACCGACCTCACCTGCCTGGCCCTGAATCAGCTGCCCGCCCGCTACATCCGTTACCCAGTCGACATGGCGGGGTACTCCTCGAGCAGCGAAATGGCGTCGATGTACCGGGACGCCCGGGATGCCCTGGACAGCGCCCTGAGCCACCTGAAGCTGAACCCGAGAACCGACTAATCGCTTGGCGAACGCGCTCAGTGACAGTAGTCTTATGGCCCGCCATTTGGAGCCAGTTCATGTCCCGAGCCCTGTTATTGCTGAGTCTGCTGCCGGTTATCGCGTTCGCGTCTCCGGTCCCGTTTGAAGCCCGTTATCAGGCCTACACCACCGGTGTGCCCTGCGGTAAGGGGACACTGCGGCTGGACGCGGACAAGGACGGGGCGTTTCGCTACCGGGCCAGTGGCAAAATCTGCGTGATCGGTCAGCACATTGACCACCAAAGCCGTTTTGACGTTCAGAACGACGTCCTGGTCCCCGGCCCCTACCAGACCGAGTTTGACGGATGGTTCTCCGATCGGCTGCTGGACGGTGCCCCCGGCCCCGACGGGCGCTACACGGTAACCCTCAACGGGAAACCCCTGCCGGACACCGACGCCTTTCCCCGGGCCCAATGGGAGCCGGCCCAGATGCTCCGCATTCTCAGCCAGGCGCGGGAAGACGTGCGCCTCTCCTACACCTGGGGCGATGAAACCCGGGATTACCTGTTCGAGTATCTGGGCACGGAAACCCTCGACACCAAACTGGGCCCGATGCTGACCCACAAGTTTGTCCAGGACCACCCCAACGAAGCCCGGGTCGCCACCTTCTGGTTTGCCCCGGCGCTGGATGGCCTGATGGTGCAACTTGAAGCCACCCGCCTTGGCGTGCACTGGCTGACGGTCAAGCTGCGCGACTATCAGCCCCTGGGTTGAAAAGCGGCGCGTCGCCCCCCATCTGGTAAGCATCCCCTGACTGCCGAGACCCCCAATGGGCCAGTACACTTTCGACGACTTTGACCGCTACGGTCTGCTCAAACCCGGCCCCTGGCTGCTGCTGGTGCTGCTGTTTTGCGCCAAAACCTGGCTGCTCTTTGTGCTCAGTGCCGCCAGCCGCCAGCACGGCGCCGACCTGATGGGGTTGTTCTATCCGGACCGTCAGGACTTCTATTTTGGCCTGCTGCTGGGCCTGCCGGCTCTGGCTCTGCTCTGGGCCCAGAGCCAGCGCCACAAGGGCGGCATCGCTGCCCGCCTGTGGCAGTGGGGCCGTCCCCTGCTGATGGCCAGCTGGAGTGCCCATCTGTTGTTGCAGCTCAAAGCCATCTACCTCAGCCACGGCGCCTTCCACTGGGCCCCGGCCCTGATGCTGGTGTTCAGCTTCTGGACCGGCCTCTATCTGCTTAAGAGCCATCACTGCAAAACGGTGTTTGAGCCGGTGACCGAACGCCCGGAATCTCCCTAACAAAAACGCCCCGAAAACGGGGCGTTTTTTCTGCGCTTGCGCCATCACTGACGCTGTCGGATAAAGTTCAGGATCCAGCTCAGGAACCGGTCGGAATCCACCGGATGCTCAAAACCGGCGATGGCTTGCTGATAGACCGCTTCGCCAATCTGCGCCCTTCGCTTCTCCGCCAGCGCCCGGTTGTATCCCACCAGGAACTCGGGGTGTCCCTGAACGGTAAAAACCCGATCATCGATGGCAAAGCTGTAATTGGGGCAGAACGCGCTGGTGGCCAGCAGCTGTGCCCCCGGCGGCAACGTCATCACCTGGTCCTGGTGGGACGAGAGCAGACGCAGGCGATCGCCGGCGTCCGCCATCCAGGGCGCCTGACACACCACATCGGTATCGTAGGGGCCCATGCCCCACCCTTGTTCCGCCTTGCGCACGTCGCCGCCCAGCGCCCGGGCCAGCAGTTGATGGCCGAAGCAGATCCCCGCCACCGGCACACCGGCGGCGAACGCCGCCCGGCTCCACTCGCCCAGACGCTCAATCCACGCCAGCGGCTCGTACGCGCTGTGACGACTGCCGGAGATCACCCAGCCATCGCAGGCGTCCACCGGTGGCAGCGTGTCCGCCTGGGCATCGTAGATGCGGCACTCGGTTCCCGGGCTGACCCGGTTAAACCCGGCTTCAAACATCTCACCATACTGGCCGTAATCCACCGCCAGGGCTGGGTCCACCTTGTCACAATCCAGGATCCCTATCACCATCCTTGTCACCCTTACTTCATGGTGGGCATGACAAACTCTGCCCCTTCCGTCTTCGGCCAACGGGCGGTGATGGTCTTCATCTTGGTGTAGAAGCGCACCCCGTCCGGGCCATGCATGTTCAGGGGACCGAACACCGAGCGCTTCCACCCACCAAAGCTGTGGAAGGCCATCGGGACGGGGATCGGCACATTGATGCCCACCATCCCGACCTGAACCCGGTGACCAAAGTCCCGGGCAACTTCGCCGCTCTGGGTGAAGATTGCCGTTCCGTTACCATACTCATGGTCGTTGATCAGCTGCAAGCCAGTCTCGTAGTCCGGTACCCGCACCACCGCCAGAACCGGACCGAAAATCTCCTCGCGGTAGAGGCGCATCTCGGGGGTCACCTTGTCAAACAGGGTGCCACCGAGGAAGTAACCCGGGCCCTGACCCACCAGGCCACGACCATCCACCACCAGTTCGGCACCGGCCTGCTCACCGCCATCGATGTAGCGCACGATGCTGTCGCGATGGGCCTGGCTGATCACCGGCCCCATCTCGTTCTCCGGCCCCTGCCCTTCAAGGGCGGCCAGGCCCGGCCCCACACGCAACGCTTCCACCTTGGGCTTGAGGGCGGCGATCAGACGGTCGGCCGCTTCATCCCCCACCACCACTGCCACCGAGATCGCCATGCAGCGTTCTCCTGCTGCACCGTAAGCGGCCCCCATCAGGGCACCGGTCACGCCATCCAGATCCGCATCAGGCATCACCAGCAGGTGGTTCTTGGCACCGCCCAACGCCTGTACCCGCTTACCGTGGGCACTGGCGGTGCTGTAGATGTATTCGGCAATGGGGGTGGACCCGACAAAGCTGACCGCAGCCACATCCGGGTGGGTGATCAGGGCGTCCACCGACTCCTTGTCACCCTGCACCACGTTAAATACGCCATCGGGCAGGCCCGCCTCCTTCAGCAGTTCCGCCATTCGCAGAGAGAGACTCGGGTCTTTCTCGGAGGGCTTGAGGATAAAGCTGTTGCCGCAGGCCAGGGCGATCGGGAACATCCACAGGGCCACCATGGCGGGGAAGTTGAACGGCGTGATCCCCGCACAGACGCCAACCGGCTGCATCACCGAGAAGCTGTCCACGGCGGTGCCCAGGTTCTGGCTGTGTTCGCCCTTAATCAGGTGCGGAATGCCGCAGGCAAACTCCACCACTTCCAGGCCGCGCACCAGTTCACCGTGGGCGTCCGAGTAGATCTTGCCATGCTCGGTGGTGATCAGCGCCGCCAGTTCATCCTTGTGCTGATCCATCAGCGCCTTAAAGCGGAACAGCACCCGCGCCCGGTTCAGCGGCGTCACCGCCGCCCAGTCAGCCTGGGCCGCCTTGGCGATGGCGACCACGTCGTTCACTTCAGCAGTGGTGGACAACCCCACCTCGGCGATCGCCTCCCCCGTCGCGGGGTTGTGAACTGTGGCGACACGGCCACTGGCACTGGCGGCCAGCTGGCCTGCAACAAAATTGTCGATCCTTTGCACGTTACGGCTCCTGTTATTGGGTGGCACTGATGGCGTCGGCCACAATGCGGATAAGCTGGTCAATCTGTTCACGCTCAATGATGAGCGGCGGGGAAAGGGCGATGACGTCTCCGGTCACCCGCACCAGCGCCCCCATCTCAAAGGCTTTGGTGAACACTTCAAAGGCCCGGGCGCCCGGCGCGCCGTCCCGGGAGCGCAGCTCAATCGCCCCCACCAGTCCGTAGTTGCGGATGTCGATAACATGGCCAAGGGTTTTCAGGCTGTGCAGCGACTCTTCCCAGTAGCCGGCCAGCTCAGAGGCGCGGGTCAGCAGTCCTTCAGACTGGTAAACGTCGAGCGTGGCCAGGCCCGCCGCCGCCGCAACCGGATGGCCGGAGTAGGTGTAGCCGTGGAACAGCTCAATGGCAGGACCGCCGGACTCCATAAACTGGTCATAGATGGCGTTCTGGACAAACACCGCCCCCATCGGGATGGCGCCGTTGGTCAGTCCCTTGGCGCTGGTGAGGATGTCCGGGATCACGTCAAACTCCTGAGCAGCAAAGGGGCTGCCAAGGCGGCCAAAGCCGGTGATCACTTCATCGAAGATCAGCAGAATGCCGTGACGGGTGCAGATCTCCCGCAGACGCTTGAGGTAACCCTTGGGCGGCAGAATCACGCCGGCACTGCCCGCCATCGGTTCAACGATCACCGCGGCGATGGTGTCGGCTCCGTGCAGTGCCACCAGGTCTTCCAGCTTGTCCGCCAGGCTCATGTCCGGCTCAGGCAAGCCACGGGTGAAGGCGTTGCGCTCAATGTTCAGAGTGTGGGGCAGGTGATCCACACCGCTCAGCAGCGGGCCGAAACCTTTGCGGTTGTTGCCCAGCCCCCCCACGGAGATGCCGCCGAACCCGACACCGTGGTAGCCCTTTTCACGACCGATAAAGCGGGTGCGCTGCCCTTCCCCCCGCATACGGTGGTATTGCAGGGCGATTTTCAGTGCCGTATCCGCCGACTCGGAGCCGGAGTTGGTGAAGAACACCCGATCCAGCCCTTCCGGGGTCAGCTCCGCCAGGCGACGGGCAAACTCGAAAGGCAGCGGGTGGCCCATCTGGAACGTGGGCGCAAAATCCAGCTCCTCGATCTGATGACGCACCGCTTCCGTGATCTTGCTGCGACCATGGCCCGCATTGCAGCACCACAGCCCGGCCGTGCCATCGAGAATGGCCCGGTCATCGACGCTCTGGTAGTACATCCCCTTTGCTGACTTCAGCAAGCGGGGGCTGGCCTTAAACTGCTTGTTCGCGGTAAAGGGCATCCAAAACGGGGCCAACGCACCCGGATCGGTTCCCTGTCGTTGAGTGTCCTGTGCCATGGCTCCTCCTGAGACGTTTAACTTACTGACATTGGGTTGCAAAATACTAAACACCTGTGACCAATAAAAAGACGCGTCCGGCGTCTTGGTCTGAGCGGTTTCCATTATCCACCACTCGTTATATGATACTTAACAATTCGCAGGATAATACTAAACACTTTCGTCTGCCAAGGGCGAATTTTAACCAGGAGGCAACACACTGACGATGGACATCGGAAATCGGTTACGGCAATTGCGCACTCAGGCCGGACTGTCCCAGCGAGAGCTGGCCAAACGGACCGGCGTGACCAACGGGTTCATCTCCCAGGTCGAAAAGAACAGTGTCAGTCCCTCCGTGGCCTCGCTGAAAAAGATCCTGGATGGTATCCCAATCTCACTCACCAATTTTTTCGACAACGAGGAGCGCCAGCAGACTCAGGTGGTGTTTCGCGCTGGCGAGATGCCCAACATCGGCTCCGGCCCCATTCAGTACAAGTTGATCGGTCACTCGATTCGGGAGCGGGCCATCGGCATGCTGCACGAAACCATGCCACCCGGCAGTGACACCGGCGAAGAGATGCTGACCCACGATGGTGAAGAGTGCGGGGTGGTGATCGCCGGTCAGCTCGAGCTCACCGTCGGTGAGGAGATCAGCGAACTGAATCCGGGTGACGGTTACTATTTTTCCAGCCAGCGTCCCCACCGTTTCCGCGTGATTGGTGACGAACCCGTGGTGCTGGTTTCGGCCAATACCCCCGCGTCGTTCTGATACCGCGTTTATTTTATTATTCACATCCGTTGATTAGGGGCTCAATGTTTAATATGTTTAAACTTTCAGCCCTCAGGCATGGAGCCCCTAACAATGACGGACGCCACTCACTGGCACGACCGTGCCCAGTCCCTTTCCCTGAACACTCAGGCCTTTATTGACGGCCAGTTTGTTGACGCCTGCAACGGCGACACCTTCGACACCATCAATCCCGCCACCGGCGAGGTGCTGGCCAAGGTCGCCAGCTGCGATAAGGCCGACGCCGATCGCGCCGTCACTGCCGCCCGTACCGCCTTTGAAGACCGCCGTTGGGCGGGTCAGGCCCCGGCCCAGCGCAAGGCGGTGCTGCTGCGTTTTGCCGAGCTGATCGCCGAGCATCGGGATGAGCTGGCGCTGCTGGAGTCACTGGATATGGGCAAGCCCATCGGTGACGCGCTGGGCTATGACGCCCCGGCGACCGCCCGCGCCATCGCCTGGCACGCCGAAGCAATCGATAAGCTGTATGACGAGGTGGCACCGGTTGGGGATGACGCGCTGGCCCTGATCACCCGCGAGCCTTTGGGGGTGGTCGCCGCCATTGTGCCCTGGAACTTCCCGCTGGTGATGGCGGCCTGGAAACTGGGCCCGGCGCTGGCCACCGGCAACTCGGTGATCCTCAAGCCGTCGGAAAAATCCCCGCTCTCCGCCCTGAAGCTGGCCCAGCTGGCCCGCGAGGCCGGCCTGCCCGACGGGGTGCTGAACGTGCTGCCCGGTTATGGCCACACTGTGGGCGAGGCGCTGGCGATGCACATGGACATCGATTGCATCACCTTTACCGGCTCCACCGCCGTCGGCAAACACCTGCTGGAGTGTGCCGGCAAGAGCAACATGAAACGCGCCTTTATGGAGTGCGGCGGCAAGAGCGCGCACATCATCTGTGCCGACTGCGATGACCTGGATAAAGCCGCTGCCACCGCTGCCGCCGCCATCTGCTACAACCAGGGCGAAGTGTGCACCGCCGGTTCACGTTT